>CAYXQG010000055.1:0-9099 GCA_964467405.1 uncultured Acetatifactor sp.
GATATCCTGATGCATCGCTCTGTTTTCGTCCATTACAAATATATTTTCATTTTCCAGGATCTCTTTTGCCGGCAAATCACTTTGAATCTTAATAGGCATTTCTCTGTTCTCCTCAAATCATAAATATTTTTCCGTAAATTCTTCTTCCGTTAATATAGGGATCTGCAATTCCTTTGCTTTTTTATTCTTTCCCGAATTAGAAGAAATATCATTATTGATCAGACATTCGGTTTTGGAGGTCACACTGCCGGTTACCTTACCGCCCTTTTGTTCGATCACTGCTTTTAACTCATCCCTGTTATTGTAATTGACCAGACTTCCGGTTATACAGAAGCTTTTTCCGGCCAAGGACTGTTCCTCCTGATTCTTCGGCACCGCCTGTATGCGTACCTCTCCCAAAAGTTTTCTGATTCTGGCTGCATTAACCGGATTCTGCATATGTTCTGCAAAGGCTGCCGCAATCACATCACCGATACCCTCCACCGCGCTCAGTTCTTCCGTGGACGCATGCATCAGTGCCTCCATATCATAATCAAAATGCTTACACAGCACCTTAGAGGTCGCCACACCAATATTAGCAATTCCAAGTGCATATAAAAATCTGGGCAAAGAGGTATCCCTGGAAGCTTCGATACTCTCCATCAGATTCTGATAAGACTTTTCTCCGAAGCCTTCCATGGCAATGATTTTGTCACGATATCGGTCCAAATGATACAGATCCGCAAACTCATGCAGGAAACCGCAATCAATGAATTTTTCCAGCGTTGCCTCACTCAGACCGTCTATATTTAAAGCATCCCTGCTGACAAGCTGTGTAAATGACTTAATATTCTTGGCATCACAGGCCTCATTGATACAATACAAAAACTGAGACTCATTGACCTGTCTGATTTCGGTAATACCTCCGCATACCGGGCAGACAGCCGGTATTTCCAGGGAATCGCTGCCTGTCAGATTCTCTGCAATCTGAGGGATGATCATATTGGCTTTATAAACTGTGATACGATCCCCTATTCCAAGCTTCAGTGCCTTCACCATACTGACATTATGCACAGAAGCACGGCTTACTGTTGTTCCTTCCAGCTCTACAGGCTCAAAGACTGCCACCGGATTGATCAGGCCGGTTCGACTTGCGCTCCATTCCACCTCTTTTAAAACCGTTTCTTTTATCTCATCACGCCACTTAAAGGCAATGGAATGCCGCGGGAACTTTGCAGTCCGTCCCAAGGACTCTCCAAATGCAATATCCTCATAGGTAAGCACCAGTCCGTCTGACGGAATATCATTGTTTTCAATACGCTTTTCAAATACAGAAACAGCTTCCAAAATTGTGTCCGGCGTTACCTTCATATACTCAACCACATCAAAGCCCTGTTCCTTCAAAAACAGGAACTGTCTTTCTCTGCTGTTTGCAAAATCCACACCATCTGCACTGACCAAAGTAAAGGCAAAAAGTTTTACGTTTCTTTTTGCTGTAATCTCATTGTTCAGCTGTCTTACGGAGCCACTGCACAGATTTCGCGGATTCTTATATTTTGCAGCCTCATCTGTAATCTGTTCATTGATCTTTTCAAAATCACTATAGCTGATCACAGCCTCTCCACGCAGTATAAGCTCTCCTTTAAATGCAATCTGGTAAGGAAGATTCTGAAAGGTTCTGGCGTTATTGGTGACTACCTCTCCCACCTCGCCATTTCCTCGTGTAACAGCCTTCACTAACTGTCCGTTACGATAGGTCAGCACGATCGTCAGACCATCTAACTTCCAGCTGAGCAGACCTTCCTTTCCCTGAAGCCAGCTTCTTAATTCCTCTCGTTCCTTGGTCTTTCCAAGGGAAAGCATGGGAGATGCATGGGCTTCTTTTGGCAATTCCTCCACAGCCTCATATCCAACCTGTACGGTGGGGCTGTTTGCAAGCACAATACCTGTCTCTTCCTCCAGCGCCGTCAGCTCATCATATAACTTATCATATTCATAATTGCTCATGATCTCCTTATCCTGAGCATAGTAAGCTTTGGAAGCTTCGTTCAATATATCAACCAGATATTTCAGTCTGTCCAGCTTCTGTTCTGCCATCTTCATCCTTGCCTTTCTTACATTCCTGCCATTTTGTAAAGGCTCTCCAGCTCGCTTCCGGTAATCTTCCGATAATTTCCGGGAACAAGCTTGCCCAACTGAATATTCATAACCCGTATACGCTTTAAGGAAACCACATCATATCCGCAAGCCTTGCACATCCTCCTGATCTGACGGTTTAAGCCTTGCGTTAATACAATACGGAAGGTATATTTTCCGATCTTTTCAATCTCACAGGGTCTGGTAGTGGTTTCCAGCTCTTCCAGATGGATTCCCTCTGCCATACGCTTCAAAAAATCCTCCGTAATCTCCTTATTCACCCGTACCAGATATTCCTTTTCATGATAATTGGAGCCTCGCATCATTGCATCTATGAGGCTGCCGTCATTGGTAAGCAGAAGCAGTCCCTCGGAATCCTTATCCAGTCTGCCTGCATAGGTCAGACGTACCGGATACTTAATATAATCATTGATGATTCTTTCCGCATGCTTATCCTTTTCCGTACAGGTTACCCCAACCGGTTTATAAAATGCCAATACCACGCTTTTTTGTTTTCCCTGCAGCAGCTTGCCGTTGACAGAAACCCGGTCTGCCTCCGATACCTTCGTACCCATACCTGCAGCCATACCATTGACAGTAACCTTTCCGGCTTCTATTAATTTATCTGCTTCTCTTCTGGAACAGACGCCGCAATCTGCCAGATATTTATTCAATCTTGTCAGTTCCATACTATCCTTCCTGCTGCAAAGGAATCATTTCTGCAGCCATACATACCTGAGGAATTCCCTCTTTATCTTCTAATGCCGCTTTCGCCAGCCGGTCAGCCATCTCATTATAATATACATTCGTATGAGCTGCCACCTTTGTAAAGCTTATCCTGATTTTACTGCTCCAGCTTCTCATTGCCTGTGCATACTTCATGGTCAGCTCTGTTTTGCTTTTCCATGCACCCGTAACCCACTTCTCGATTCCCTCATAATCATAACGTATTTCTATTTTGGAAAATCCGTTCTTCATGGCCCATTTGACAGCAAACATGGCACCCAGCATCTCACCGGTAACATTTCTAAGCTTTGCAGACTCCGGATTGCTACCGCTGCCGTTCTCTGTATAAACAGTGCCGTCGGGCATAAGAAACACGCAGCCAAAGGCATATTTTAAAATGGAATGTTCATAACTTCCATCTACATAGGCGATCAATGTTTCCGGGTCTGTTTCGTCCTCCCTATGCCGATTTTCCGGGGCCGTTTCCTCTTGCATACCCAGATATACAAATGCCTCGCTTCGATTGGGAAAACCCTTATATTCAGCTCCCGGATAGCCTTCTACAGCCTTTTTACAAGCCTCCCAGCTTTCAAAAATACCTGTTCTGTGCCCTCTTTTTACCGCATAAACCTTTTTTACTGCCATGGATAATTAATACTCCTTTGCATATTCCTTCAAAACTTCTTCGATTCTTGCCTGTACCATTGCTGACAGTTCTACGGTATTCATATCCTTATATTCCTCCGGATAAATAGGTTTCAGATAATGGATCTGCACCTTCACCGGCTTACAGCCCTTCTCATCCAGCACCTTAAAGCTGTCTATAAATGCTACCGGCACAATAGGACACTTTGCCTTTGTAGCACATTTAAAGCTGCCGCTGTGGAATTCCTGCATACGATTTCCCATTCTGCTTCTGGTTCCTTCCGGAAAGATCAGATAATTACGACCTTTCTTCAATTCAGCGATCACTTTTAATATCACTTCCATAGACTGCTTGATATCTTCTCTGTCCATGGCAAAGGAATTGGTACATTGCATTACCTGCTTTAAGAAAGGAATATCAGCCAATTCTTTTTTCATGACCACCGCAAGGGGATTGTCACAGGATGCTGCTATTGCCAGAACATCAAACATACCCTGGTGATTTCCATACATCATAAATCCGTTCTGTTCCGGTATATTTTCTTTTCCGTATACCAGAAGGTCAATATTTCCGGACTTCACTGCCTGCTTCAGGATGTATTGAATATGCCTGTATTTTTCAATTTCCGGATATTCATGCGTATGCTTTGCATAATGGCATAATTTCCAATACGCCCACGGTACTCTCCAGAAATTCCGCACCACCATCAATAAAATACGAATCACTTTTCTTCCTCCTGTTTTTCTACGCTGTTCTTCTTGGTCTGCAGGAGCAACCGATTCCCAATGCGCCCTCGCCGATATGACATGAAGTACCAAGGGTCAGGTAATCACACTGCACCTTCATCCCTCCGAAGTATTCCTCTATCTCTGCTACCCACGCTCTGGTAGTTTCCTCATCTGCACTGGATGCTGCTAACAGATACACTTCCCCTTTTTCGTAATATTCACGGAAGTTTATCTCTAAATCCTGCTTCATAGCCTCCAGCATTTCCTTTTTTGCCTTCTTCATACCACGACACTTTTTAAAGGTTTCCAATACACCTACTCCCAGCTTTAGTACCGGCTTGATATTTAGTACTGTTCCCACTGCTGCCGATGTTGCTGAAATACGTCCACCCTGTTTTAAAAATTCCAGCGTCTCCACAGCGATATAGATGGACATTTTATCTCTTTGTGCTTCCAGAATATCCCTGATCTTCTCTGCATCATACCCTTCCTGCACCAGTTCTGCCGCGTCTGATACGGTACGATGAAGCGGTGTGGATATACGCCCGTGGTCTACTACAAATACCTTACCTGCAAACTCCGGCTCTTCCGCCAACATCCTTGCCGTATTATAGGAACCGCTTAAGCCGCTACTCATAGGAAGATAAAGCACCTGCTCATGTTCCTTTAAACATTCTCTCCAAATATTCATAACAGCTTCCGGAGACGGCTGAGATGTAGATATCTTTTTACCTGCATTTATTTCCTCAAAGAATTTTTTCCTTGTAATCGAAACTTCCTCATAATAGCATTCTTCTTCGATATAGAAGGGCATGGGCAAAACCAAAATGCCGCTCTTTTCTGCCTCATCCGGCAAAATCCCGCTGTGACTGTCTGTAACTATCCCTACTGATTTCATGTAATTTCCTTTCCGATACTTATCTAAGCATCAATATCATTCAACTATGATGCAATCATGCACCGACCGCAGAAACAATATTGATCTGAGCATACTATTTTTAGTATATCACAACAATTTATTTTTTTCACCTATTATTTCTTCACAAAAAAAGTCCTGAAGCTATAATCTCTTCAAGACTTTTTACTAATTCTTCTGCTAATACTTCCTGATATTCTTCTCCTGATAACTTTTGGCATTCACGGTAATTAGACAAAAATCCAAGTTCCACAAGCACTGCCGGACTTTTTGTTTTCTTTAATACATAAAAGCTGTCTTCCTTGGCATAGCGTACATTCAGATTGCCTCTCTTCTTCAGACCATCCATCAACGCTTCAGCAAACAGACATCCGTTCTTTGATTCCTCGTAATAATAGCACTCCAGTCCCTTAATGGAAGAATCATCCTCGTAATAATTGCAATGAATGCTGACAAACAGATCCGCATCTGCCCGATTTTCAATATTCGTTCTATCCTCCAGACTTAAGAATTCATCTTCTTTTCGCGTAAGGATCACTTCAATATCCTTTTCTTCCAAAAGCGACTTCATCCGGAGCACCACCGCCAATGCAATATCTTTTTCCAGGATATTACCTGAAAAGGTTCCTCCGTCTTCTCCTCCGTGTCCTGCATCCAAAACGATTCTTACCTTCCTGTCAGTATCTTTCCGGGAATCGTCACTTTTTATCTCATTTTCCTTTTCAGGCATTTCTTCTTTATCATCCGCATTCAGGCTGCCTGCACTCTCACCTTCAAATGTATTAACAACAGGCCCGTTGATTGTCTTCTTATGAAATAACTGATAAATATATATGCCGCCGCAAGTCATCAATGTAAGCATTCCTACAAGCACCAAAAACACAATAATTCTTAATGTATATGCAATGATGATTTTGCGTCTTCTTCTGTTCCCCCTCATACTGTAGCTCCCTTGTACCATATCAAATGCTATTCTACAGAGTATAAAGGAACTTTGCAACATTATTGCATCATTATCGAATCATTTTCTAATAAGACTCGCTGACATCCTCTTCCTTTTCACCGATATCACTTACAGGCTTTTTTAGGCCCTCAATACAGATGCTGTTTTTTTCGGCATAATCCCATAAAGCTGCATGAATTGCCTCCTCTGCCAAAAGAGAGCAATGTACCTTTACAGGCGGCAGGCCATCCAGCGCCTCCATAACCGTCTTGTTGGTAACTGACATTGCTTCCTGCAGTGTTTTTCCCTTTACCATCTCCGTTGCCATGCTGCTTGTGGCAACAGCGGCGCCGCAGCCAAAGGTTTTAAATTTCGCATCCCGTATAACTCCTTCGCCGTCAATATCCAGATACATTCTCATAATATCTCCACATTTGGCATTTCCGACCGTACCCACACCGCTTGCGTTCTCGATTTCCCCCACGTTGCGTGGATTGGTAAAATGATCCATAACCTTTTCGCTATACATTACCCTGCTCTCCCTTCTTCAAACTGTCTTCATATAATGGTGACATATTTCGTAGGCGCTCTACAATTCTTTTTAATTCCTCCACCACATAATCCATTTCCTCTTTTGTATTTTTCTCCGATAATGTTAGACGTAAGGAGCCGTGTGCGATCTCATGAGGTAATCCGATGGCAAGAAGCACATGGGAGGGATCCAGGGAACCGGATGTGCAGGCAGAACCACTGGAAGCACAAATCCCCTTTTGATCCAACAAAATCAGCATGGATTCCCCTTCAATATAACGGAAGCAGAAATTGGCATTATTGGGCAATCTGTTTACTCTGTCACCATTTAGTCTGCTGGATGGAATTTCCGTAAGAATTCTCTCTATCAAATAGTCCCTAAGCTGAATCTCGCCGGACTTTCTCTCTTCCAAGGAAGCCTTTGCAAGCTCTGCAGCCTTGCCGAATCCAACAATACCGGGCACATTATGAGTTCCTGCTCTTCTGGAACGTTCCTGTCCTCCGCCATGGATGAAGGAGCGAATCTTAACTCCCTTTCTGATATAAAGCAATCCAACGCCTTTGGGTCCGTTTATCTTATGTGCACTGGCACTGAGCATATCAATATGCATCTTATCTACATCGATTTCTATATGTCCGAATGCCTGTACTGCATCCGTGTGAAATAAAATACCGTGCTTATTTGCAATACGCCCAATCTCTTCAATGGGCTGGATCGTTCCGATCTCGTTATTGGCAGTCATAACAGAAATCAGAATAGTGTCCGGTCGGATTGCCTTCTCAACCTGAGCCGGATCCACCCTTCCGAATTCATCTACCTCCAAATAGGTTACATCATATCCTTTCCGTTCTAAGTACTCGCAGGTATGAAGAATGGCATGATGCTCTATCCCTGTGGTAATAATGTGTTTTCCTTTGTTTTCATAAGCCTCTGCAGCAGCCTTTAAGGCCCAGTTATCCGACTCCGAACCTCCTGCCGTAAAATAGATTTCCTCAGCATGTGCATTGATCAGATCTGCTGTCGCCTGTCTTGCTTTTGCCACAGCCTTTGAAGCCTTCCCTGCAAAAGTATAAATGGCGGAAGGGTTACCATAATATTGTGTAAAATAAGGATTCATAGCCTCTACCACCTCCGGATATACCTGTGTAGTGGCTGCATTATCTAAATAGATCCATCTTTCCATAAACATTTCTCCTTACTATTCCTACTTATTTGGTAGGTTTACTATGATTATAGCGTCTTCCTAAATTTTGTCAATATTATGATATAAAATTTCTTTTCTTATACATAAAAAACGGACGTATTGCTACATCCGTTTCCTGCTATTCCTCTTTGCTATCCATATTCAGTTGCCAATCGAGCAGATCCTGTACGGTTATGGTATCTACAACATCATTGACTGCATCGCTTATCTTTTTCCATAAGAAATAAGTTACACAGCCGTCCTGGCGTTCACACTCTTCATCCTCCACACAGGCAACCGGCGCAAGACTTCCTTCCGTCAGCCTGAGGATCATGCCCACAGTATACTCGCATGGTTTTTTCTTCAGTACATATCCCCCCTGCGGCCCACGCACACTTTTCACATATCCTGCTTTGTTTAAAACTGCAATGATCTGTTCCAGATACTTGTCTGAAATATTCTGCCTTGCTGCAATATCCCTGATCCGGATCGGATTCCCATTGTCGTTCATTGCCAGATCAAGCATCAGTCGCAAAGCATACCTTCCCCTGGTCGATATTTTCATATGATACCTCCCAAAACTTCTGTATTCCTATGGGCTAAGTATATTTAATATCAATCCAAATGTCAAGCTGTAGGGATATCCCTTTTTACAAAAAAGGTTCCGAAACCTTTTGGGCTTCGAAACCTTTTATCATAAATATATGAAACGCCTTATTGATACTGCAGACTATACAATTCCCTGTGCGGTCATAGCTTCAGCAACCTTTAAGAAGCCGGCAATATTTGCTCCTGCCACATAGTTGCCTTCCATACCGTATTTCTTAGCTGCATCATCCAGATTATGGAAAATATTAACCATAATTCCCTTTAACTTGCCGTCAACCTCCTCAAAGGTCCAACTCAGTCTCTCACTATTCTGGCTCATCTCCAAAGCAGAGGTTGCAACACCGCCTGCATTAGAAGCCTTGCCGGGGCAGAACAGAATGCCGCTCTGCTGGAAGTATTCTGTAGCCTCCATGGTAGTAGGCATGTTCGCACCTTCAGCTACTGCAAAGCATCCGTTTGCAACGAGAGTCTTTGCATCATCCAGATTCAGCTCATTCTGTGTTGCACAAGGAAGAGCTATATCTACCTTTACAGACCACTGATTGGTTCCCTCAGTCTTCTTATCATGATATTCTGCACTTGGTCTTGCAGCAGCATACTCTGTCAGTCTTGCACGCTTAACTTCCTTAACCTCTTTTAACAATTCTACATCAATTCCCTCCGGATCATAAATCCAGCCAGTGGAATCAGAACAGGTAACC
>CAYXQG010000056.1:0-9089 GCA_964467405.1 uncultured Acetatifactor sp.
GGCCGAAACCATTAATTGCTACTCTTACTGCCATTTTAGTTTCCTCCTAAAATATATTGAATTTTATATTTTTTGATCAAACCTGTTGTTTCTACTGCACCCAGCATAGTTTGTCAAAATTTTATCAGCACTGTTATTTTACCTAATTCCTACCGATAATTCAAGATGTAAATCGAAAAAATTAAGGAAATAAGGCAATTTTTACATTTTGTTTATATTTACCACTTTCTTTTGGTTTTTTCTATGAAAAATTATCTACAAAAATCATTATCCTGTTTGCACAATCCGCTCTTATGGATTATACTACAGGTAAAATATTTACTGCTATCAAATATAAAGCGAGGATTGATACCATGTCTGTCAAAACTGATTTTCATTTACACTCCTCATTTTCAGGAGATTCCACTGCCTCCATGGAGAGTATGATTCTTAAGGGCATTGCATTAGGGCTTACTCATATGTGCTTTACGGAGCACAACGATTTTGACTTTCCGCCTTATATGGATATTACTACGGCAGATACCTTCCTGCTGAACGCGGATACCTATCTGTACGACCTGTTAAAATACCGGGAAAAATATAAGGACCGTATCCATATCCTTTTTGGCGCTGAACTGGGTCTGCAGCCTCATCTGGCCAGGGCAAATGCTGCTTTTGCCAAGTCCCATGATTATGATTTTATTATCGGCTCCTCCCATGTATGCAACGGAAAAGATCCTTACTACCCGGCCTTTTACGAAGGACGCAGTGAAGAAGAGGCTTACTGCGAATATTTTCAGTCCATTATTGATAATATCAAAAAATTTACCAATTTTGATGTATACGGTCATCTGGATTATGTCGTACGTTACGGTCCGAATAAGGATACAAAGTATTCCTATGCCAAATATCAGGACCTGTTAGATTCCATTCTGAAATTATTAATTGAAAATGGCAAGGGCATCGAGATCAATACCGGAGGCGTGGTAAAGGGACTGCGGGAGCTGCATCCCTGTACTGCGGTCATAAAGCGCTATCATGAGCTGGGCGGCGAGATCATCACCATCGGTTCCGACGCACATAAGCCGGAAGCGATCACAGCTTACTTTCACCGGGCTGAGGATGTTTTAAAGGAATGCGGTTTTCGATATTATACGATCTTTGAAAAAAGGATTCCTGAGTTCATTAAAATTTAAGCAAAAAGAAAAGGAGTATCCCCTTTGCCCGGATCGGCAGAGGTCATACTCCTTTTATAATGTCATCTTAAGACTGCTGTCTGTCATTTTCGCACAGCACAACAACCTTTAGGGGTGTTGTCTGAGCAGGTATACTGCGTGTGGTCATATCATAAACCACTACCAGCTCATGATTGGCAGGACTGCCGGGATAGACCTGATTGTTGGCAGTACGCACAGGTACCCTTTTATCCAGATTCAGCTGCAGATTCCCTGCTTCATTGATAAGCATTTCATTGAAGCGGCTTACCTCCACTCTTCTGTCATCCCTGTTTTCTGCTGCCACAACTGCATGATACTGCGGCGGATAGATCAACGGCACCGGCACATCCAAACGATACCAGAAGGTACATTCCATCCCTGCCTTCAATTCTATAAAATCAACTGTATAGGTATTTGGCGTTATGATAAAATTGTTGATTCCCTGCTGCTTGCTCTCCACTGAAGCCATCAGCATGCAGGTATCCATACCTTCTCTGCGCATTCCAAAGGGTACTAATTCCGTAATCCGGCCGCTTATGCTGCCAAAACTGTTTTCCCGAAGCTGTTTTCTCGGATCAAATCGTTCATCCATGGTATTTTCCTCTTTCTGCACCTGTCTGTGCTTTTCTCTTTCCTATATCATATGCAGAAGTATTGTCTTTTTGTACTGCTGTTATTCTTCCTGTAAGGCTCCTAAAATTGTTCCGCCTCCCAGAACATACTCCCCATCATAAAATACCACTGCCTGTCCGGGTGTAGCCGCCCGTACAGGTTTTTCAAAGATACAAAGCACCTTGCCGTCCGGCTGTTTTTCCAACAGACAATACTCACCACTGTGATTATAGCGGATTTTTGCAAGAGCGCGTCTGGGTTTGTCCAGATTTTCCATGGCCATATAATTGATTCTGTCACACAGGACCTTTGTGGTAAAAATATCCTCATTTTTGCCAATGACCACTTCATTTGTCTGTGGGCGGATTTCTGTCACAAATACTCTTTCCCCCATGGGAAGCTCTAATCCCCTTCTCTGTCCGATGGTATAATGAGTAATTCCCTTATGCTTTCCTAATATTTTTCCCTGAGGAGTTACGAAATTACCCGGTCCCGGCACTCTGTCCGCTGCACTGGAAGCAATAAATGCCGCATAATCATTGTCAGGAACAAAACATACATCCTGGCTGTCCGGCTTATTGGCTACCGGAATACCGGCCTGTACAGCAATCTGACGAATTTCATCCTTTGTATATTCTCCCACGGGCATTAAGGTTCTTGCGAGCTGTGCCTGAGTCAGGTTATACAGGGCATAGGTCTGATCCTTTGCCGCCGTCACACTGTTTCGTATGGCAAATCTGCCATTCTCCAATCTGTCAATACGTGCATAATGCCCCGTTGCAATATAATCTGCTCCGATCTCCAGACTTCTTTGAAGGAGGGATTCCCACTTCACATAACGGTTGCAGGCAATACAGGGATTCGGTGTTCTGCCCTGTAAATATTCCTCCACAAAATAATCTATGACATTGCACTTAAATTCCTTTTTAAAATTCATTACATAGTACGGAATATCCAAATGCTCGGCAACTCTCCTGGCATCATCAACAGCACTTAAGCCGCAGCATCCGCCGTTTTCTTCCTGTATAATTTCCTTCTCATCCTGCCAGATCTGCATGGTAACGCCGATCACATCATATCCCTTCTTCTTCAACAAATATGCTGCAACCGAAGAATCCACTCCGCCGGACATTCCTACAACAACCTTTTTACCCATATGCACCTCGTTATATCAGTAATATTATGTATAGGGGTATATTACCCATTTTTCATTGGTTCTGTCAACATATGCACATGAATATTATAATAGAAAAGCTTTCTTTTTAACAGGCATTTATGTTAGAAAAATTATCCAGACACCCTTTGATCACCGGCAGCTTTATCCTGACACTTACAGGACTTATTTCACGCCTCATTGGTTTTTTCTACCGTATCTATTTATCCCGGATCTTCACAGAAGAAGGAATGGGGATCTATCAGCTGATCAGTCCTGTTCTGGCCTTTTCCTTCTCCCTGACAGCAGCCGGATTTCAGACCGTCATTTCCAGATTTGTAGCAGAACAAACAGCTCCTTATAAGAAGGATAAAGCTCCGGTCCCTGCCCCTGTCAGCCCTCTTATAAAAGGGCTGTCCGTCTCTCTTCCCCTGTCCATCCTGCTTACCATGCTCCTCTCATATTATGCTGATAAGATCGCAGTTTCCTTTCTGGCAGAAGAACGCACTGCCGTACTGCTTCGCATTATGGCTCTTTCGATCCCTCCCGGTGCTGTCCATGCTTGTATCAACGGCTACTTCTATGGACTGAAAAAAGCCGGTATCCCTGCTGCAGCCCAGTTGCTCGAGCAGTGCAGCCGTGTTGCTGCCGTTTACTGTCTTTCTGCCATCTATTTGAAAAGAGGTCAGCAGCCGCCGCTGGCTCTTACTTCTGTAGGGCTTCTTATGGGCGAGCTTATTTCTACGCTTTTTGCTTCCCTTATGCTCCTGTATACCGCAGGCAGATCCCCAAAGCCCGGACATTGGGAGAAAAAGTCTGAAGCCGGCCCACCAACCTACACAGCTTTTCTTTCCATGCTTTTACCACTGATGGCCAATCGGGCTGCATTAAATATCCTCCAGAGCATCGAAAATGTATCCCTGCCCTTAGCACTGAGACGCTTCGGTTATGACAACACTACCGCACTTAGTGTATATGGTGTATTGACCGGTATGGCCTTTCCCCTGGTATTCTTTCCCAATGCACTGACAGGATCTTTGGCAGTCCTGCTGCTTCCTATGATCTCCGAAAAAAATGCTGCCGGCGATATGGATGCAGTTCGTAAACTGACCGCAAAAACAATTCAATATTGCTGCCTGTTGGGTTTTGGCTGCATGCTCCTCTTTCTCTTGTTTGGAAATTTCTTTGGATCAATGCTTTTTCAAAGCG
This sequence comes from uncultured Acetatifactor sp., assembly GCA_964467405.1. Lineage (GTDB taxonomy): Bacteria > Bacillota > Clostridia > Lachnospirales > Lachnospiraceae > Acetatifactor. The sequence goes on from CAYXQG010000056.1 coordinate 4,171, forward strand.
AGTTGGCCGGTTTTTTCATTACAACGCTCGGATTTATTTGTCCGTTCCTGTATTTAAACAATACCTTATCTGCCATTTTGCAGGGTATGGGAAAAGTGATTCCCCTTTTCTTCATCAATGTAGCAGCTCTTCTCATACGCCTATTGATGATTGGCTTCTTTGTCCCCGTCATCGGAATCCGCGGTTATTTATGGGGACTGCTTGCCGGTCAGATTTTTCAAAGTACAGCCTATCTCCTCTCTGTTCTTTACAGAAAAACCTTGCCACATGGATTTTAGCGTGGTAAACTAGTGGATAATATTTATATAACTTTTCAGAAAGAGGAATATACATATGAGCTTTGAATTCATAAAAAAACTTCCCACTCCCTCAGAGATCAAGGAAGAATATCCCATGCCGGCAGAGCTGGCAGCCTTGAAAGCACAGCGTGATCTGGAAATCAGCGACGTTATAACCGGTAAGAGCAATAAATTTTTGGTGATCATCGGTCCCTGTTCTGCAGATAATGAAGATTCCGTCTGCGATTATATCAATCGCCTCTCCAAGGTAAATGAAAAAGTAAAGGACAAATTGATCATCATACCCCGTATCTATACAAACAAGCCCCGTACCACCGGTGAGGGCTACAAGGGTATTGTACATCAGCCTGATCCTGAGAAAAAACCGGATTTCCTGGCCGGATTGATCGCCATGAGAAAGATGCACATCCGTGCCATTGCCGAATCCGGTCTTACTGCTGCTGACGAAATGCTTTATCCCGAAAACTGGAGATATCTGTCCGATATACTCTCCTATGTTGCAATCGGTGCACGTTCTGTAGAGGATCAACAGCATCGTCTGACCGTAAGCGGCTTTGATGTGCCTGCCGGTATGAAGAATCCTACCAGTGGTGATTTTTCCGTTATGCTCAACTCCGTATATGCTGCACAGCATCCACACTCCTTTATTTACCGTGGCTGGGAGGTAAATACCAGCGGAAATAAGCTGGCACATACCGTACTGCGTGGTGCAAACAATAAGCACGGACAAAATATTCCCAACTACCACTATGAGGATTTGATGCGACTGATCGAAATGTATGACAAGATGAATCTGATGAACCCTGCCTGTATCATAGATGCCAATCACTCTAATTCAAACAAGCAGTTCAAGGAACAGATCCGTATTGTCAAGGAAGTTATGCACAGTCGTAAATTAAGCCCTGATATCCACAAGCTGGTAAAGGGTGTTATGATTGAAAGCTATATTGAGGAAGGAAGTCAGAAGGTCGGCGGCGGTGTATATGGTAAATCCATTACCGATCCCTGCCTTGGCTGGGAAGATACCGAAAGACTGCTCTACTCTATTGCAGATTTTGAATAAAGCATACATAAAAAGAGTCATCCGCGAGGATGACTCTTTGCATATACTTCTCTTAACTGATTGTGGCTTAGTGCTGCATAAATCTGTGTAGTAGATATATCGGAATGTCCCATCATCTCCTGCACACTTCTTAAGTCCGCTCCATTTTCCACCAGATGGGCAGCAAAGGAATGGCGTATGGTATGAGGCGTGATTTCTGACTCAATTCCTGCCTTTTTCGCATAATACTTGATCAGCTTCCAAAAGCCCTGTCTGCTCATTGCCTGTCCGGAACAATTCACAAATAAGGCCTCCTCCTCACAGGTGGTCACCAAAGCTTCCCTTCCCTTTTCCAGATAACGAAACATAGCATTCCTGGCCTTGGTTCCGAAAGGAATCATTCGCTTCTTATTATCGTCCTGACAGATCAGGCAACACATTTGCAGATCAATATCCGTCGTTCTTAACCGCACAAGCTCCGTCACACGGATACCTGTTGCATATAACAGCTCCAACATGGCTCTGTCCCGCAATTCCTTGGGACTGTCACCGTCAGGCTGCTCTATTAACCGTACTGCTTCCTCCATACTCATGATCTCCGGCAGTTTTTTTTCTACCTTAGGTGCATGCAGTATATCCGCAATATCCGTTTCCACAAGCTTATTTTTAAACAGGTAATGATAAAAAGCCTTTATAGAGGCAATATTTCTTGAGATTGTAGCCGCCTTTAAATTTTTGCTTTCCAAGAAGCAAATAAAAGTCTGCAGATCCTCTTCTTTAATATCAGAGATTTCTTCTATGCCATTCTTTTGCATAAAGTTCATACATTTATGCAGATCCAGACGATAGGACAGAATGGTATTGTCAGATGTTTTTTTCACATTTTTCAAATATACCAAAAAATCATCAATCTGTTTTTCCATTCCCCGACACCCCTTCAATCATTCATCCCATGGCTCATACAATCCGATAGACAATGCCCATTATACTTTGTAAGATAATGAAAATCAATCGTGAAATTGCCCTTTTTTCGGGTTTTTTTAGGTACTTTTGACCATGATACAAGATAGTGTAAATTAAAATTTTAACCAATACAAGATATGGATCAGATAAACCCAAACAGATGCAAAAGCTTCTCTAATAAATACAAATTAACATACCCCTCCAAAAAGCATCCTACTGCAACAACCAGCTCCAGAACAGTTAATTGCATCCAAAATCTCTTATTTACGGTCCTTTTTTCACAGGAAAGCTTAAGTCCTATGACCAGAGCCGGAATGTATAATATGTATTGCGGAAATCCTGCTCCGATAAGTAATAAACAACCGCCCACTCCGTACCGCATCCATACAATTGCCCACAATGTACCGATTCCTGAGCCGTACCAGGCAATTATACTATATACTACTCCCTTTCCCAAATGGGTAGTTGATAACAGGAATAATATGGGGATCACCAGCAAACGCTCCCTGCAGATAAAAAAGAAGAAGGCTGCATTTCTGTTCTGACATCTGATCCGGGACAATGCCTCTTTGCTAAGTACATCTGTCTGCTGCAGGATCTCTTTGCCGTAAAACATAAAGATAAGCATGGACACGATTATACTGATTGTAAATATAGAAAGGAACGATACCTCCTTTCTCTGTAAATCCTTAAGCCTCATCTTATTCACCACTTCCAAATCCTTACCCTGTATTGTATGCCCAGAGACGTTCAAAAATACCTTTTATAAACAGGTCAGCTCTATGGATGTATGAATCAAAAAATCCCTTAAGCAATTCAGAACAACAATTTGCTTAAGGGACCCTCTGTATTATTCATTTAATAATTTTTCTACACTGACAAGCTTCACACAAAGAACAAATAAATTAGTCGCCATTTCCATTTCTTCCGGTGTAGGGAAGGAAGGTGCAATACGAATATTGCTATCCTTAGGATCCTTTCCGTAAGGGAATGTTGCGCCGGCATCTGTTAAGATCACACCTGCCTCCTTGCATTTAGCTACAATTTTCTTAGCACAGCCTTCCATCGCATCGAAGGAAATAAAATATCCGCCATAGGGCTTCGTCCAGGAACCGATACCAAGACCACCCAGTTCCTCATCCAGCACATGAAGCACCGCTTCAAATTTCGGACGCATCAAATCTGCATGCTTTCTCATATGTTCCTTCATTCCGTCAATATTCTTAAAATAACGGGCATGGCGCAGCTGGTTGATCTTATCGTGTCCGATAGTCTGAACCGTCATCTGGCCTTCAATATATTTAATATTCTCAAGAGAGGAAGCAATTGCAGACACACCGGAGCCCGGGAAGGTAACCTTTGAAGTAGAAGCAAAAATATATACCATATCAGGATTACCTGCTTTTGCACATTCCTCTAAAATATTCAGGATTTCGTCCTGCTTATCATCATATAAATGATGAATACAATATGCATTATCCCAGTAAATGCGGAAATCTTCAGCCGCAGGCTTTAAATGAGCAAATCTTCTCACAACCTCATCCGAATAAGAAATACCGGTAGGATTAGAATATTTGGGCACACACCAGATACCCTTTACCGTCGGATCATTGTTCACATACTCCTCTACCAGATCCATATCCGGTCCGTCCTCATGAAGAGGTATATTGATCATCTCAATTCCAAAATATTCCGTGATTTTGAAATGTCTGTCATATCCCGGAACCGGGCATAAAAATTTCACCTTATCCAATTTGCTCCAGGGAGTGGAACCATTTACACCCTGTGTCATGGATCTTGAAACTGTATCATACATGATATTCAGACTGGAATTACCGCAAACAACCACGTTGTCCTTTTCCACGGACATCATTTCAGCCATTAATCTTCTGCATTCACCAATACCATCCAGATCACCATAATTTCGTGTATCATTACCGAGAACCGTCTTCATGTCCGATTCACTATTGATAACATCTAGCATAGGCATAGATAATGTAAGCTGTGAAACGCCCGGCTTACCTCTGGCCATATTTAAACTCAATCCTTTTCCTTTTACATCTTCATAAGCCAGCTCCAGTTGCTCTTTCAATGTCAAAAGTTCTTCTCTCGTTAATTCCTGATATGCTTTCATAAGTCTTATCATCCTCCATGAATAGTGACTGGATAATTGTATACAACCATACATTTCCATATATAATACTACAAGATTTCCCATTAGACAAGAGGAATTTTCATTAATTTTACAAAAAATAGGAATAAAAAACCGTTGTACAAAAGTACAACGGTTTTATTACTTATGAAATTTTCAGTAAATCGAACTGTTATATAGCAGAACTATTTCGCATAGTCAACTACACGCGATTCACGGATCACATTTACCTTGATCTGTCCGGGATATTCCATTTCAGCTTCAATCTGCTTAGAAATATCACGAGCCAACAGAACCATATCAGCATCTGTAATCTGCTCAGGAACTACCATAACACGAACTTCACGACCTGCCTGAATAGCAAAAGATTTATCTACACCTTTGAAATTGTTTGTAATTTCTTCTAATTGTTTTAATCTGCTAGTATAGGTTTCTAATGTTTCCCTTCTAGCTCCCGGTCTTG
>CAYXQG010000057.1:0-9087 GCA_964467405.1 uncultured Acetatifactor sp.
GGTCCGGATAAGGACGGCGGTTATGGTCCGTACGTGCAAAGTGAGCGTATGAAAACCGGAATTTATATGAAATATGCAAAGGAACTGATCGATAAGGGAGAAGCATATTATTGCTTCTGCGACAAAGAAAGACTGGCAACCTTAAAGAGTGAGGTCGTAGAAGGTAAGGAAATTACCATTTATGATAAGCATTGTCTCCATCTGAGCAAGCAGGAGGTAGAAGCAAATCTTGCTGCAGGAAAGCCTTTTGTCATCCGTCAGAACAATCCGACGGAAGGTACAACAACCTTCCATGATGAATTATATGGTGATATTACGGTTGCCAATTCAGAATTGGATGATATGATCCTGATCAAGTCCGATGGATATCCTACCTACAATTTTGCAAATGTTGTAGATGATCATACGATGAATATCACTCATGTAGTAAGAGGAAATGAGTATCTTTCTTCTTCTCCGAAATATGTCAGACTCTATGATGCTTTTGGCTGGGAGGTGCCGGTATATGTACATCTTCCCCTGATCACAGATGAGAATCATAAGAAGCTTTCTAAGAGAAGCGGACATTCTTCCTTTGAAGATTTGTTGGAGCAGGGATTTTTGACAGAGGCTATCGTAAATTATATTGCACTTCTTGGATGGAGCCCTGAGGATAATAATGAAATATTCTCTTTACAGGAGCTGATTGAGAAGTTTGATTACAGAAGAATCAGCAAATCTCCGGCAGTGTTTGATATTGTAAAGCTGCGTTGGATGAATGGTGAATACTTAAAGGCCATGGATGCGGATAAGTTCTATGAATTAGCTGAACCTTATCTGAAGGCAGCTATTTCCAAGGATCTTGATCTGAAAAAGATTGCTGCCATGGTAAAGACTCGTATCGAGACATTTCTTGATATTGCAGGCCAGGTTGATTTCTTTGAGGAATTGCCCGAGTATGATCCTGCAATGTATACACATAAAAAGATGAAGACAAATACCGAGTCCTCCCTGGAGGTACTGGAGGAGGTATTGCCTATTCTGGAAGCACAGGATGATTACAGTAATGATGCATTGTATCAGACGCTTGCTGCATATGTAGAGCAGAAGGGCTGTAAGAACGGATATGTAATGTGGCCTATTCGTACAGCAGTATCCGGTAAGCAGATGACACCTGCAGGTGCTACAGAAATCATGGAGATCATTGGTAAACAGGAGTCTCTTGCCAGAATCCGCAAGGGTATCGAATTATTAAAGAATGCACAGTAATTCACTGTTGCAGGGTTTAAATGAAGCACAACGTAAAGCTGTTTTACACGGAGAAGGTCCCGCATTGATCGCAGCGGGACCGGGCTCCGGTAAGACTTATACGATTGTAAAAAGGCTTCTGTACCTGATCCATGAAAAAAATGTACCTCCACAGAAGATTTTAGTGATTACCTTCACAAAAGAAGCTGCAAGATCCATGCAGGAACGTTTTTATAAACAGTTTAAGCAGGAGAAATGCGCACAGATCTTTTTGGCAGGTTCCGTGGTCTTTGGAACCTTTCATTCTTTTTTTTATCATATTATCAAAAGTATCGATCAATATTCAGAATATCAATTAATTACCCAACAGGAAAAACTCAAAATAGCAAAAGAAGTTTTAAATAATACATCCGGGAATGATTTTACGGATGCCGATCTTCATGCCTTTTTAAGACAGGTAAGCTTTTATAAGAATACCGGACATATTCAGGCTGATGAGAGTAAAGCAATGGGCGGCTGTATGAAAAATGAAGAGTGGGATCATGCATTTATGGAACAGCTGAAAATCTTTGACAGGCTTAAAAAGAAATATAAGAGGCTTGATTTTGATGATATGCTTTGGTTGTGCAGAGAGGCATTAAAAGAGAATCCCTTATTATGCTCTTATTGGCAAAAGCAATTTTCTTATATTTTGATAGATGAATTTCAGGATATCAATCCCATACAGTATGAAATTATTAAAATGCTTTCCGTATATCCTTATAATCTTTTTGCAGTGGGAGATGATGATCAGGCTATTTATGGGTTCAGGGGATCCGATGCCGGTATTTTACAAAAATTTCTAAAGGATTATCCTGATGCCGTTCAGATTACCTTAAACATCAACTACCGATGCAGTGCGAACATTGTACAAGCTTCTAAAATGGTCATAGAGGAGAATGAGATACGTCTGCACAAGGAACTAGCCTCATATGAAAAAGATGCCTCTATGGGGAAAATAGCGCTTATAGAGGCTAAGGATGCCAAAGAAAGCTATGAGCGCATCGTAGCAACGCTGAAACAAAAACCTTTGGAAGACTTGGATAAAGAGGCTGTTCTGTTTCGGACAAATATGTCCTTACAGATGTTTGCAGGGATACTTACTCAAAATCATATCAGCTTTGTACTGAAGGAAAAAGGGGAGTCTATTTATGAACATTTTATAGTAAGAGACATAATGGATTATTTTCAGGCGGCAGAAGGTTGCCGTGACAGAAGCTTGTTTTTAAGAATCTTTTACAAGTATAGGCTGTCACCGGGCAGGGAAGCTCTTTATGACCCGGTCATAGATTTAAAGAAGATCAGTGATTTTTACAAACAGGGATTTTATGAAAACCGGCAGATCGCAGAATGGACAGAGGGATTTGAACGTCACCTGCAAAGGCTTTCTCAAATGCGCCCGGCGCTGGGCATCCGTTATATTTTGCATGCCTGTGACTATCAGGGTTATCTGATGCGAGAAAAAGGAACTGATCCGGATTGTTATAATGACCGGGGGCAGATCCTCCAATGGCTTACTGAGGATGCAGAGGATTATACAGATTTTCAATCCTGGAGAGAAAATTTGATAAAGTGTAAGACTGATCTGGATAAGGGCAGAGAGAAGCAAAAAGAAGGAAAAAAGGGCATTCATCTGTTAACGATACATGCTTCAAAGGGCTTAGAATTTGATAAGGTATATATGATGAATCTGAACGAAGGTATACTGCCCAAGTACCGAAAGGGGGAGCAGCTTAGTGAAGAAAGAACAGAGGAGGAGCGCAGGCTTTTTTATGTTGGGATGACAAGGGCAAAAAAAGCCCTGGAGCTCCATTACCTGGTCGGTACAAAGGAGAATCCAAGGCTTCCCAGCCGTTTCCTGTCAAAGCTTATTCCTCGTCAATAAGTTCGTCAAATTCGCAGCTGTCCAGATACTCGTCAAAGGCATCAGCAACGCGCTCGTATTCGTCATCATCTTCAATATATTCTAAAACAGGTTCCTCATTAGGGTCATCAGGATTCTCACTGTAACCATAGAACCAAACTTCGCCATCGTCATTGTTGCCTTCTTCATCGAGAGGAAGCAATACGATGTAATCCTTGCCTTCCACTTCTAAAATCGTAATAACGGCACATGTTATCACTTCGTCATTTTCCAGTGTGATATCAACTGTCATTTCTTCATCATTGTTGTTCTGTTTTGCCATGATTATCCTCCATAGTTAAGTGGGCACATATGCTGTGCCTGTATTTGTCAGTAAATAGTATAACCTATCTTAAATTTTCTTGCAATAGGTTTGCAGATAAAGTAGAATAAGAGATAAGAAAATGCAATTGCATTCGGGAAAGGTGAACCCATATGACAAATATTTCATCAGACAGGGATCTATACAGATTAGGTGTACAATATGAAGAGCTGAATGGAGAAAAGGGACTTCGTGTCTGTTATGCTTCTGAAACAGAGGACTGTGGTATCATTTTGTATGATCGGGACACACAGAAAGAAATTGGAAGGTATCCTTTTTCGACAGATAACAGAATCGGAAATGTGTATTATCAGCAGATCATGGGCATTGACCCTAAGGAAATTTCCTATCTTTTTTATGAAGGAAGAGGAAAGGACGGGAAGAAAGAACCCTCCTATCCGATGTCTGAAAAGCTTTTGGATGGTAAAGAAAAGTATGTGAAATATGTACCGGATCGGTATGCAAGAGCTTTTGCCGGAAAGGATGTGTTTGCTGAGGCGAAGGAGGATTCGGACTATAAGGCAGTTCTTGCCACGGATACCTATGATTGGGAAGAAGACAGAGTTTTGCAGATCCCTATGGAGGATTGTATTGTTTATTGTATGCATGTAAGGGGGTTTACCATGCATGCATCTTCAGGTGTGGAAGCAAAAGGAACCTTTCAGGGCATTGTTGAAAAGATTCCTTATCTGAAAGACTTAGGCATTACAACCTTGGAGCTGCAGCCGGCATATGAATTTAATGAAATGCACAAATATCCGGACAGGCTCCATGCATCCGCTCCTCTGAAAAATAAAGAGCCCCATATCAATTACTGGGGATATGAGGAGGGCTTTTACTATACACCAAAGCGCAGTTATGCATATGGTAAGGATGCATGTACGGAATTGAAGGATATGATAAAGCATTTACATGAAAATGGTATGGAAGTGGTAATGCAATTTTATTTCCCGGATCATATAAGTCCCCTGCAGGTGCCGGATATTCTCCGATTCTGGCATATAGAATATCATGTGGACGGTTTTCATATAAAAGGAAATTATCTGCCTGTGGAGGAACTTGCAAGGGATCCTTATCTGACAGCATGCAAGCTCTGGTATTATGATTTCCCGGTAGATCATATATATGCAGGCAGAAAACCATTTTACAAGAATCTGGGTTTTTATAACGATACCTTCAGAAATAATATAAGAAGACTTTTAAAGGGTGAGGAAGGGGTACTTTATGAGGCATTTAAATCCATGTATCTCAATCCGTCTACCCATGGTATGATCAATTATCTTACCAATTATGAGGGCTTCACCATGGCGGATCTGTTTAGTTATGAACGCAAGCATAATGAAGCCAATGGTGAAAATAACAGGGATGGTCAGGATTATAATTACAGCTCCAATTGCGGTATTGAGGGAGAAAGTCAGAATCAGGAGATTCTTAACCTAAGAAACAGACAGATCAGAAACGGTTTTGCATTCCTGATGCTTTCCCAGGGAACACCTCTTATCTTTATGGGAGATGAATTTGCCAACTCACAGAAAGGAAATAACAATCCCTATTGTCAGGATAATGAAATTGCCTGGTTAAATTGGGATGATTTAAAGAAGCAGAGAGCCCTATTTGAGGATGTAAAGAAAATGATCGCTTTTCGAAAGAAGAACAGACTTTTTCATATGTCCGCAGAATTTTTACTTGTGGATTATAAGGCATGCGGTTATCCGGATTTGTCTTTTCATGGAAGTGAAGCATGGAAGCCTCAATGGGAGCCTTACAGCAGGCATGCCGGCTTTATGCTTTGCGGGGATTATTTGGAAGAGACAAAGGAAAGCTTTTACTATACAGCTATCAATATGCATAGTGAGTGTCATGATTTTGCACTGCCTGATTTGCCCAAGGGCTTACGTTGGAAATGTATTTATTCGACAGACAGCAGGGAAGCTTTGCGGCCCCAGGAAGACTGTAAGAAAGTCGGCTCAGAAAGCAGGATGAAAACCGGAGCAGAGGATATTTTTTATGTAAAACCAAAGACAATAGCAGTTTTTTGTGCGGAAAAATAAGGAACAAATTGCCGGAAAAGGAATACAATAAAAGTAAAAGTCAAAGGATTATTTACAATGAATGGATTACTTTTACTTTTATTACTTTTAGGATTTGGAAATAATTGTTCTTCAAATTGCAGCTGCGAAGAATCCTGTATACAACCCAGGGAACGTAAGGACTGTGATTTTTGTTTGAACAGACAGAGAGAAGAAAAATGCTGTGACAGAGAGAATATGTGGACTCCTTATATGAATTCTTCCAATAAGGACAGGGAGAGTGACAAGGGAGACTGTGGATGCAGTGATTAAGAGAATACATGACAAAAAGCAATGCCCCGGAATTGGTCCGGGGCATTCTGTTTTAGTGGGATGTTGATTTAACTTCCTTCCAAAGACTGTTGTACAGTTTTTCTGCATCTTCACCGAGATAGTAGAAGGTTTCTAAGTTGTTGTATTGTGAAAGATCAGGGAATGCAATTTCTGAATTTCGGATTTCATCATCCTCGATCAGATCACGTGCTGCCGCATTGGGGGTAGAATAGGTTATGTATTCAAAATTCATCAGGGCAATATCAGCGCGACACATAAAATCAATGAATTTCTCAGCATTTTCTTTGTTTGCGGCATTCTTGGGAATAACCCAGCCGTCAATCCATACATTGGTACCTTCTTTTGGAATTACATATTCCAAATCCGGATTTTCACGCTGTGTATAAATAGCTTCGCCGGAGTAGATGACACCGATAGCAGCTTCACCACTGATCATTTTATCACGAACCTGATCAACTACATATGCCTGTACAAGAGGATATTGCTCTACAAGCGCATTTTTTGCAATCTCAAGTTCAGCAGGATCTGTACTGTTCATAGAGAAGCCTTCTCTTTTCAAAGCAACCATAAAAGCATCTCTTACGGATTCCTGCATCAGAATATTGTCGGTATATTTGTCATTCCAAAGGATATCCCAGCTGTCTACAGGATCATCCACCATGGTTTTGTTATAAAGGATACCGACAGTTCCCCAGCAATAAGGGACACAATATTTGTTTTCGGGATCAAAGGACTGTGCCTGCTCATAATACTGTGCATCAATGTTTTCCTTGGCATAGGGCATATTGTCGAGGTTGATTTCAGCGAGAAGATCATTATCGATCATTTTTTTGATCATGTAATCGGAAGGGCAGATGACATCATAATTGGATGCACCTGCAGCAACCTTGGGATACATGGTTTCATTGGTATCGAATTCTTCATATTCTACTTTAATACCGGTTTCTTCTTCAAACATTTTAATGGTTTCGGAATCAATATATTCTCCCCAGTTATATACATAAACAACTCCGTTTTCACCACCCTTGCTGCCACAGCCGGTCAGAAGGGCAGTAGCTGCAATTCCGCAAAGCAAAAGGTTAATCCATTTATTCATAACAGTCTCCTCTGATTCAATTATTTATTTTTCTTTTCGCGAGGTGTGTAATTCACCAACAGCAAAAGTATCAATACTGCCAGGAAGATAATACTGGACAGTGCATACATTTCCGGTTTGATTCCTTTTTTGACTTCTGTATAGATCTTTGTTGAAAGAGTATCAATACCCGGTCCTTTTGTAAAATGTGTAATGACAAAATCATCCAGTGACATGGTAAATGCCATTACAAAGCCTGATAAGATACCCGGCAGCAAATCCGGTAAAGTTACTTTAAAAAATGCCTGTAGCTGCGTACAGCCCAGATCCAGTGCAGCTTCATAGGTATGAGGATTTAGTTGCTTCATACGCGGCAGCACACTTAAGATCACATAAGGTATATTAAATGTAATATGTGCAAGTAAAATTGTCAAAAAACCAAATTTAATCCCTAAGCTGATAAACAAAAGCATCATGGAAATACCTGTTACGATTTCGGCATTTAACATGGGAATATTAGCAATGCCTAACATTAAGGTACGGTTTTTCTTCTTCATATAATGAAAAGAAATACATGTAATGGTACCGATCACGGTTGCAATGCTTGCAGAAAGAAAGGCAATTGCAAGAGTGTTCCACAAAGCCTCCAGGATCGCCTCATTCTGAAATAATTCTGCATACCATTTTAATGTGAAGCCGCCCCATTTGGAACGTGTCTTGCTGGCATTGAAGGACAGGACGATCAGGGTAAGGATCGGTGCATACAAAAAAATAAATATGAGAGCAACATATATTTTCTGAAGTGTAGTCTTTATCATAATTTCTGCGCCTCCCCGTCTTTATCTGTTACGGCGCTGATCACCATGTTGAAGATAATAAACATCATCAGCACGATTGATAAACCGCTGCCCAGATTCCAGTTGCCGGTTTGTGTAAATTCCTGTTCGATCACATTTCCGATCAGTAAAATCTTGCTTCCGCCAAGAATCGTAGAAACAATAAAAGTAGTAAGGGCAGGTACGAATACCATAGTCACACCACTGATAATACCGGGAATACTAAGGGGCAGTGTAATCTTAAAAAAGGTCTGGACAGAATTGGCACCCAGATCCTGCGCTGCATTGAGCACATTGTGGTCGATCTTTACTAAAACATTATAAATAGGCAGTACCATAAAGGGCAGGAAATTATAGACCATACCCAGGACGATGGCCGCCGGAGTGTTAATGATATTCAATGTAGGTAAATGCAGGGCAGTTAAAATTGTATTAATAATACCCGTTTTCTCTAATAATGTCAGCCAGGCAAAAGTTCGGAGCAGAAAGTTCATCCACATGGGAAGGATGAAGATCAATACCATAAAGGACTGCTTATTGCCTCCCAGATTGACCAAAACCATGGCAAGTGGATAGGAGAGGAGCAGACAGATGATGGTGCTCAGTACAGATAATTTAAAGGCTTCCCAAAATGCCTTTGAATGTTCAGGAGTGGCAATTGCCATAATATTTTCTAAAGTAAAGGCGCCGGACTTATCTGTTAGTCCATAATAGAAAACCATTCCCAGGGGAACTAAAATAAATAAAACGGACCAAAAAAGAAACGGTACCGATAAAAGTTTTTTATTCATTGACTCCTACGGCCTCCTCGTCCTCTGATTCAGGTTTGTTCATAATCTGAATGTTAAAGGGATCCACGCAGATACCGACATTGGTATCTACCGGGAACATCTTGGTGGAGTGTACCAGCCATTCATAACCATTGGCCATAACCTCCATTTCATAATGAACACCCTTGAAGATCACATGTGTTACTTTTCCCTGGATAGTACCCTTAGAAGGTTCCACCAATTCCACATCTTCAGGACGAATGACTACGTCTACAGGCTTATTGGTACCAAAGCCTTCATCAACACAGGCAAATCTGGCACCTAAAATTTCTACAAGCCTATCCTGGATCATAGTAGAAGCGATGATATTGCTGTCACCGATAAAGTCTGCTACAAATGCATTTTCAGGCTCGTTATAAATATTCTCAGGAGTTCCGATCTGCTGGATATAACCCTGGTTCATGACTACGATCGTATCAGACATAGTCAGAGCTTCCTCCTGATCATGTGTTACATAAATAAAGGTAATACCAAGCTCATTCTTTAAACGGA
>CAYXQG010000058.1:0-9028 GCA_964467405.1 uncultured Acetatifactor sp.
AGAAGAGACAGGGACTTTACATTTCCTGCATTGAGGAGATCGCATATAAGAGAGGCTTCATCAATAAGGAACAGCTGTTAAAGCTGGCAGAGCCTTTGATGAAGACTGACTACGGTAAATATCTGGTAGAAGTGGCAAACGGCTTATAAGCTGCCCTTTTTGGCGGATACCGGATAAGCCGCAGGCTGTAAAGAATAAGGAAAGGGACTAACCATGGGAAAGATTACAGTAGAAACATGTGAGATAGAAGGCTTTAAGATCATCACTCCGTCCGTATTTGGGGATGAGAGAGGATATTTCATGGAAACCTATAATTATAATGATTACAAAGAGGCAGGGATTGATGCAGTCTTTGTTCAGGACAATCAATCAGCATCCAAAAAGGGTGTACTGCGCGGATTGCACTTTCAGATCAATTATCCCCAGGATAAGCTTGTGAGAGCAATCAAGGGAGAGGTGTATGATGTGGCAGTAGATCTGCGTAAGGGTTCACCTACCTTTGGTAAGTGGCATGGTGTCCTTTTGACGGAGGAAAATAAAAAGCAGTTCTTTGTACCGAAGGGCTTTGCACATGGTTTTTTGGTATTGTCCGATTATGCGGAATTCTGTTATAAGGTAACGGACTTTTATCATCCCAATGATGAGGGAGGCCTTATGTACAATGATCCTGAGATCGGTGTGGAATGGCCGATTCCGGAGGGAATGGAATTAACACTCTCTGAAAAGGATACAAAGCATGGCAGCCTTACAGAGTATGTGGAGAAATACGGCAGGTAATATGAATGAAAGAAAGTAAACTTTCAAAAAAATTGACAATTATGATTTTTCTGGCACTTGCCATTATTATGGCAGGTGCTATTGTGCTACACAATAATCCATTGGCAGATCCTGTGGAGGAAACAGTTAAGAAGGTGCTTTCCTGTGCAGTGATCGCAGGGGCAAGTATCGCTTTTGTAGTGGGTTATGACAAGCTTACGGTGCTGCCTGCAGAGCTGTGGCAGAGCAGGCATCTGATCTGGAAGCTTGCCAAAAATGATTTCAAAAAAAGATATGCAGGCTCCTATTTAGGTGCAGTCTGGGCAATGGCTCAGCCGGTTGTAACGGTGGCCATGTACTTTTTGGTATTTGATCTGGTATTTGGCAGTGAAGGTCCCTTACTGGCAGACGGGACCAGAGCACCGTATGTATTGTCTCTGACGGCGGGACTGGTTCCCTGGTTTTTCTTCAGTGAGGCTCTTAATCAGGGTACGACAGCGCTTTTAGAATACAACTATCTGGTGAAAAAGGTTGTATTTAAGATCAGTATCCTGCCCATTATTAAAGTAATCGCGGCAGGTTTTATTCATGTATTTTTTATTGTAATATTGCTTGCTTTAGCAGCAGGATATGGCTATTATCCGACTGTTTATACCATACAGCTTCTGTATTACAGTGCCTGCCTTTTTATATTTGTGCTGGCTTTGTGCTATACCACTTGTGCGGTTGTGGTATTTTTCAAGGATCTGACACAGATCATCAATATCGGTTTACAGATCGGTATGTGGGCAACACCGATCCTTTGGAATTTAAGTGATATGCAGTCCAAATTCGGAGATGCAGTGCTTTTGTTTAAGATCAATCCGCTGGTTTATATTGTGGATGGCTACCGCAGTGCTATTTTTGAGAGACGGTGGTTTTTTGAAGACTTTTTCTCTACCATGTATTTCTGGATCATAACCGTAGTGCTGTTCGGAGTCGGTGCATTGATCTTTAAGAGGCTGAAGGTACATTTTGCGGATGTATTGTAGATGATGATGCGGGTCCGGAATGTGCCTGCAGTGCAGGACAAAGCAAACTGCAGCAGGATTCCTACGGTAGCGGCCTTTGACAAGGGCTCGGGATACAATAGAGAAAAGAAGAAATAGGATTGGTGTCATATGCAGGATAATTCACAGATTGCAATTGATGTTAGAAACGTAAAAAAAATATATAAATTATACGATAAACCCTCAGACAGAATGAGGGATGCCTTTGGGCTGCTCAAAAAGCGTCCGCCGAAGAAGCATTATGCATTAAACGGTGTGAACATGCAGATCAGGGCAGGAGAAACAGTGGGTATCATCGGCACCAACGGTTCCGGTAAATCCACCATATTGAAGATCATAACAGGTGTTCTGAATCCCACAGAGGGCGAGGTAGTGGTAAACGGCCGTATATCCGCTCTGTTGGAGTTGGGTGCCGGCTTTAATATGGAATACAATGGTATTGAAAATGTATACCTGAACGGTACCATGATGGGTTTTTCGGAAAAGGAGATCGATGAGAAGCTGCCGGATATTTTGGAATTTGCCGATATCGGTGATTATGTATATCAGCCGGTTAAGACATATTCCAGCGGTATGTTTGTACGATTGGCTTTTGCCGTGGCGATCAATATTGAGCCGGAGATCCTAATCGTAGACGAAGCTCTGTCCGTAGGAGACGTTTTTTTCCAGGCCAAGTGCTATCATAAGTTTGAAGAATTTAAGAAGATGGGTAAGACCATTGTTTTTGTAAGCCACGACTTAAGCAGCATCAGTAAGTATTGTGACAGGGTCTATCTGTTAAATAAGGGAAACCTGTTGGGAGAGGGCTCCTCTAAGGAAATGATCGATGCATACAAGCGTGTGCTGGTAGGTCAGTATGAGGAAACGGATCAGACGGAGGTGAAAGAAGGGGAGAATGTGTCCTTAAGCAAAGAGGCACTTGCCCAGAATCCGGACTGTCTGGAGTATGGAACGAAGCAGGCCAGGATCACGGAATTTTATCTGACAGATGATAAGGGCGTGCGAACCACTGCTATTTTAAAGGGCAGTATGTTTACTATGCATATGAAGGTGGAGATCAACGATCATCTGCCCAATCCCATCTTTGCTCTTTCCATCAAAAATGTAAAGGGTACAGAGATTACGGGCACAAATACCATGGTGGAAAAGTCCTTTTTGGAGAGCGTGGAGCCGGGCATGGTAAAGGAGGTTACCTTTACCCAGCAAATGAATCTGCAGGGAGGGGATTATCTCATCTCTCTGGGTGTCACAGGGTATAATAATTGTGACTTTGAAGTATATCACAGATTATATGATGTAATAAATATTACGGTAGTATCCGATAAGGATACGGTAGGTTATTTTGATATGAATTCCAGGATCGAGGTAAGGGATGCAAAGTAATGCCCCTTGCGTAGAGAAGGAGAAAGAGGAATTATGACGGAGCAGATAGGCAAGATCATTCTTGATTTGAGCAAATATCCGGGCGAGGATTATTATTGTGACGGTACGGTGGAGGACGAAATCTTAGAAATCGTACAGAAGTATCCTGAGGAAGAATACGACCGCATTATTGAGGAACGAAAAAGCTGGGCGATCCTGTACCATTTGTCACATTTAAGAGAAAATATCGTAGACTGGATCCCTATGACAAAGGATATGAAGGTGCTGGAGGTGGGCAGCGGATGCGGCGCCATTACCGGTGCCCTGTCCAGAAAAGCCGGCAGTGTAACCTGTGTGGATCTGTCCAAAAAACGAAGCACCATTAATGCAGTCCGTCATAAGGATTGTGAGAATGTCAGAATTCATGTAGGGAATTTTAAAGATATTGAGCCCCGGCTGGATGCAGATTTTGATATGATCTGCCTGATCGGTGTATTTGAATATGGTCAGGGATATATCGGCGGTGAAACACCCTATGAGGATTTTTTGCGTATTCTGCAGAAGCATTTAAAGAAGAACGGCAGGATCGTGATCGCTATTGAAAATAAATATGGTTTAAAATATTTTGCCGGCTGCAGGGAAGACCATATCGGTACCTTTTTCGGCGGTATTGAGAATTATAAGGAGGGTGGCGGTGTCCGCACCTTCAGCAGAAACGGCTTGGAGAAGATCTTTCAGGCCTGCAATGCAGAGGAGTATCATTTTTATTATCCCTATCCGGACTATAAATTTATGACAACCGTATATTCTGATGAATATCAGCCGGGAAAGGGAGAGCTGTCCAATAATATCCGCAATTTTGACAGGGACAGGATACAGCTGTTTGATGAGAAAGATGCCTTTGACGGTCTTGTGGAGGATGATCTGTTTTCTGTTTTTTCCAACTCCTATCTGGTGGTGCTGGGAGAAGAGCTGCCCGTAAAATATGTGAAATATTCCAATGACAGAGCACCAAAGTATCGGATCCGCACAGAAATCCGTAAAGAACAGGAAGGCTTTGAAGTACGGAAATATCCAATGTCAGAAAAGGCAGAGGCCCATGTGCGCGGCATAGAAGAGGCTTACAAAAAGCTTTGCGCAAGATACGACGGAAGCGGTCTGGAGGTCAATTGTTGTAAGATAAAAGAAGATAAGTCCGGCATGTATGCCGCAATTGAATATATAAACGGAACCCCTCTTTCCCAGATTATGGATACCTGTCTGGAGCAGGGTGATATAGAGGGCTTCTACAGATATTTTGATCAGTATCTGGAACGCATCAGTGCAGGAGAAGAAAGCAGTGTAACAGATTTGGATATGATCTTTTCCAATATACTGGTGCAGGACGGAATATGGAAGCTGATCGATTATGAGTGGACCGTGGAGAAAAAAATACCGGCTAAGGAGTTGGCATATCGTGCGATCCATTGCTACCTGTTGGAGGATGAAAAGCGTAACCGTCTGAATCTGTTGAAGCTGATGAAGCATTTGCAGATCACTCCCGAAGAAGCAGAGCAGATTGTGGCAAGAGAGCTGGATTTCCAAAAGAAGGTGGACGGGGAGCGTCTGTCCATGTCCAAAATGCATGATTCCTTTGGAGAGAGCGTGGTCATTCCTCAGGAATGGGGCTACCGCAATCAGACTGAAAGCGGCACCTCGCGGGTGCAGATCTACAAGGATATGGGCCATGGTTATTCTGAGGAGGAATCTTACTTCCTGCCCGGTGCTTATAAAAACGGAAAAATGGTGGAATTTGAGCTGCCTGTGGAAGGCAATATCAGGATGTTACGTATCGATCCCTGCATGAATGCCTGCATTTGTAAGATCGTAAGCTTAAGCTTTAACGGAAAAGATGTGCCTGTGAAGAAGCATGGCATGGTGGTAGTAAACGGCAGGAAGATGAAGACAGAGGAAGGCATCAGCATTCTTTTTGCAACAGAGGATCCGAATATTAATATTAATATACAAAAATTACAGCCGGCAAAAGAAAATGTTCTGGCAGTTAAATTAGAGCTTGCCAAGCTGCCGCTTTCTATAGCGCAGGATATGGCAAAGGCAGTAAAGCGTTTTTAACAGCCTAAAAAGGGAGAGCACTTTGGGGATCAAAGAAAGAATCAGGACAATATTGGTATGCCGGCAGGATGCAGCTTATGAAAGACAGCTGGCAAAAAGAAAAGTGAATTATCAAACCTGGGCGGAGAAGCAGGAAAGCAGACAAAAACCCACAGGGAAGGAGTCTGCGGATATTCTGATCTTCTGTCAGGCAAAGGGAACGCCGAATGCTTATGCAGTTGGCTGGATAGAGGCTTATTTTGCCCAAAATCCTGAAATACTGATCGCCTACGGTGATGAGGATAAGAGGGAGCCGGGGCAGGAAAGGTGCAATCCCTGGTACAAGCCGGGCTGGTCTCCGGATACTTATCAATCCTGCTTTTATGTAGGCAGTATGATCGCATTGCGGGGAAGCTTTGCAAGAAGATTACAGGAGGAAGGTATTCTTCCCTCTCTTAAGGAAAAGTATGGGAAAGAAACATCCCTGACTGACAGGATAGTATTGTTTGAAGAGCCCGGAGAGATCAGAAGGTGGCTGGATAAGGCAATTATGCTTGCGGGAGGCTTTGAGAAGGGCTGTAAGAGCATTGGCAGGATTCCGCAGATCTTATACCATATATCGAATCAGACAGTGTGGGATGCTTATCTGAAAAACAGAGCAGAAGAAGCCTCTGGTCATGGAACTTACAAAGGGAAGGATCTTGCAGACAGGAGGATCTCTGTGATCATACCATCGAAGGATCATCCACAGCTTCTAAAGCAGTGCCTGGATTCCCTGAAAAAAAGTCTGGAAAGTCTGTCGTGTGCTCCTTTGGTACAGATCCTTGTCGTAGATAACGGAAGTACTCCGGAAAACCGAAGGAAGCTGGAGGATATGCTTAAAAAGGAAGTATACCTGTACTGTCCCATGGAATTTAATTTTGCAAAAATGTGCAATTTGGGCGCCCGGAAGGCAGACGGCAGTGTATATCTTTTTGTAAATGATGATATTGAATTTACCCATAATCAATGGATTTTGGAAATGCTTGAAAATGCCCTTAAGCCCCATGCGGGAGCGGTAGGGCTTAAGCTATATTATCCGCAGTCAGACCGGATCCAGCATGCCGGTATTACCAACCTGTCTCCGGGTCCTGTGCACAAGCTGCAGGGCCTTGCAGATGAAAAAGGGATGTATTTCGGCAAAAATGATATGGTGCAGAACTATCTGGCAGTGACAGGTGCCTGCATGATGGTGGAAAAACATAAATTTTATGAGGCGGGCGGTTTCGATGAGACCCTCCAAGTAGCATATAATGATGTGGATCTGTGCATGAAGCTGTATGAGGCAGGATATCAGAATATCAATGTCAATACCAGCTTTGCTTATCATCATGAATCCTTCACCAGAGGAAATGATGAAAGCCCGGAAAAACAGATCCGGTTACAAAGGGAATTAAAAATCCTGGAAGATAAGCATGGGAAACTTAGGGGAAAGGATCCTTATTATCCGGAGCAGCTGGAGCATGAAAGGCTTTCTGCAGGGATAATGCCGGCATATTATTTTGCAGGACAAAGCGGGCAGAAAGCCCACTATAGATCCGGCAGTAAATGGAGAAAGGATGCCAAAAGGGACAATTGTGTACTGGTTGGCATAGAGAAGGCGGATGAAAGACTGCTGCAGGGATATTGTGTCGTGCTTGGAGATGATAATGCCTGTTATGAGAAATACCTTCTGTTGGAATCAGCGGAAGGGGAATGCTTTTATACACCTCTTACAGGGCAGTACAGGCCTGATCTGGAGCAAAATCTGCCGGATCAGCAAAATGTGGCTTTGTGCGGATTTGGGATCTGTGATCCCGCAAGGGGATTGAAAGCGACGGAATATAAGATCAGCATTGTGGCGGTGCATCGCATCAGCCGTTTGAAATTGCTGGGTCAGAGCAGTAAAGTGATAGATGGGAGAAAAGTATGAAGGTCAGGATTGGAATAGATATGGGCAGCAGCACAACCAAAATAGTTGCTTTTGATAAGGAACATATGCTGGAACCTATGGCAGTACGGGCGGACAGCCAGGTAGCATCCCTGTATGGTGCATTCGGCAGATATCTGTATGAAAATAATCTTGATCTTACACAGGTGGAGGCTGTTTATATTACCGGCGTAGGAAGCAAATATGTGGATAAGCCGGTATATGGTTGTCCCACTTATAAGGTGGATGAATTTGAAGCCACCGGCACAGGTGGTTATTATCTGACGGACAAGAAAGAGGTTATTGTGGTCAGTATGGGTACAGGCAGCTTTTTTGTCAAGGTTACGGAAAAGGAAATGAAGCATCTGGGAGGAGTCGGCTTAGGCGGAGGAACCATCTGTGGACTTTCTTCGATCATGTTAAATACGGATGACATACATGAGATTGCGGCCATGTCCCGTCTCGGAAACGTGGCAGAGATCGATCTGCGGATCGGTGATATTGCCAGAGAGAAGCTGACAGGCTTAAATCTGGATGTGACAGCATCCAACTTCGGCAAGGCGGATGCACAGTCTAAGCCGGTGGATATTGCAGCAGGAATTGTGCATATGGTGCTTGAAAACATTTGTCAGTCAGCCATCCTTGCCTCTGCAAGTATGGGAATCAGGGACTATCTGCTGATCGGCGGATTGACAAAATTCTTACAATGTCAGGAATTAACACAGGCATTTAAGAGTCTGTGGGATGTGGAATTCAGCATTCCTGAATACTCAGACTATGCAACGGCGATCGGAGCCGTTATTGCAAATAATCAAAGCCAGCCGATCCCGGCGGTTTAATCATTTTCTTTGGGATCCTTGCAAAGAGAGTATAAGAAGGTATGAGGTATCTATGAATTATCAGGAACAGTACGAAAAAGAGAGAGAAAAATGTGCGGATCTGGCGGACAGGATCGCACTTTTAGAATCAGAAAACGAGGAGCTGCAGTTTAAGCTTGACAGGATTAAAAACAATGCCTTCTGGAAGGCAAGTAAGCCGGTAAGAAATGTGATCCATTTCGGCCTGAGACAAAAACAGAGACTGACCAATTGCGGCGGAGTAAAGGGGATTGCACAGAAGGCAGCTTATAAGAAGCATGAAAAGCAGGCTATGCGCGCTTACGGAACGGAAAGCTTTCCCACAGAGGAGCAGGCTAAGAAGGAACGTGATACCAGATTTGAACGTATGGTCAAAATCAGTATTCTGGTGCCTCTTTGGAATAATAAACGTGAATTTCAGATTGAGATGCTTGAGTCTGTTATGAATCAGACCTATACAAACTGGGAGCTTTGTCTGGCAGACGGTTCGGATGAAGAGCATGGTTACATCGGTGAAATCTGTCGGGAATATGCGGCAAAGGCAGATGGCCGTATTGTTTATAAAAAGCTTGAGAAAAACGGCGGTATTGCCGGCAATACAAATGAATGCTATAAGTTGGCAACAGGTGAGTATATCGGTCTGTTTGACCAGGATGATATTCTGCACCCTTCCGTACTTTTTGAGTATGTAAAGGCCATCAATGAGCAGGGTGCGGATTACTTATATTGCGATGAAACAACATTTAAGAGCGGAGATATCAATAAAATGCTCACTATGCATTTTAAGCCGGATTTTGCACCGGATAATCTGCGCGCCAATAATTATATCTGTCATTTCAGCGTTTTCTCCAGAGAATTATTGGAGGGTACCCAGTTGTTCAGACCTCAGTTTGACGGCAGCCAGGATCATGATATGATCCTTCGCCTGACGGATAGGGCAAAGAAGGTCGTTCATGTACCCAGAC
>CAYXQG010000059.1:0-9025 GCA_964467405.1 uncultured Acetatifactor sp.
ACCTTCCTGGATCAGATCCAAAAAAAGCATGCCTCGTCCTACATACCTCTTTGCAATACTGACTACCAGACGTAAATTTGCCTCTGCAAGACGCTTCTTTGCATCCGGGTCACCTTCCTCCATTCTTTGTGCCAGCTCAATTTCCTCTTCTGCACTTAACAAAGGTACTTTACCGATTTCCTTTAAGTACATACGAACGGGGTCTTCAATGCTTACACCATCCGGAACCGATAAATCGATATTTTCTACATCTACTTCATCTTCTTCTGACAAAATAATGGTATCATCATCTACATCATCCATTTCCGTGATACGCAATACGTCAATATTACTTCTCTCTAAAGCATCCAGGATTCTTTCAAACTGTTCATCCTCTAAAGGCATGTCAGCAAAAAATTCTGTTACCTCCTGATACTCTAATACATTTTTCTTTTTCTTGGCAAGGGCTAAGAGCTCCTTGATTTTCTCTTCCATCCTTACCTGTGTGTTTTCGTCCATTCTATGGTTCCATCCTTCCTATTGTATTCATTTCGTATATATACTCTGATGTCAGTATTAACGCTAATCTAACGAAATATGCGTTTTAGCAAGCTCTTCCAATGCTTTCTTGCCTGCTATCACTTTATTCAAGGCTGTCATATCCGAACCCAGCTTTGATGTAAAAAACTCATAGCTGTTCTTCTTGACTGCATATAAAATATCATGAAATGCCTTTTCCTTTTCCTGTCTGGTCGTAAGCTCGGGCAGACTTGCATTAAACAGGGCAGCTGCCTCCCGCTGCTCTTCCTCATCCGTAAACATGCTGATCACTGCTGCCGGATTATAAATATCCTGCTCCAGATCTGCAAAAAGCCGCTCTGCCACCTTCCTATAAATATCCTCCGTAAAATCCTCTGCACTGATATAACCCGTAATCTTGCGATAAACTGCCGGTTCATTGGTGATCCAGGTGATTAACAGCCTCTGTGACTTTTTCGCACTTTCCTCCGGTGTATTCTTTTTCTGTACACCGGATCTTGGTCTTTCCACAGGTTTCATACCACCGGTCTGCTGTGCATAGCTGCTTACCAGCCTACGCAGATTTTCAAATCCGATATGATATTTATCAGCTACAGCCTCCAGATAATTTTCTCTCTCCACATCTACGGAAAAGCTGCATAATTTTTTGGCAATTTCCTTATAAAATTTTGTTTTTGCCTCCGGATCCTTTAGATCATACTCTCTCTCCAGTATCCTGATCTCAAAAAAGAAACTGTTCTCAGCCTGATCAATTCTCTTCATGAAGGCCTCTTTTCCTTCTGCCTTCATGAATTCATCCGGATCCTTATAGGGCTGCATATTGATCACTTTGCCGGTAAGACCGGCTTCCTTTAAAATACTGATTGCTCTCAGTGCAGCCTTGGTACCGGCACCATCACTGTCATATGCCAACAGCACATTGTCCGTATACCGCCTAAGCAGATTGGCCTGTTCCGGCGTAAAAGCAGTTCCCAGGGATGCAACTGCCTGTGTAAATCCTGCCTGGTGCATGGCGATCACATCCATATATCCCTCACAGAGAATGATATTGCCACTCTTGGCTGTTCTGGCAAATTGCATACCATATAAGTTCCGTCTCTTATCAAATATCGGCGTCTCGGGAGAATTCAGATATTTAGGCTCTGCATCTCCCATCACACGACCGCCAAAACCGATCACCTTACCGTGAATATCGGATATTGGATACATCACTCTGTTCCAGAACTGGCTGGTCATACCATACTTTTCAGAAAAGCTTGCCAGACCTGCCTCTTTGATCAATACATCCTCAAATCCCTTCTGTTTTAAATACTGTACCAGCTCCGTACCATTCTTACCGGCATAACCCAGTCCGAATTTTTTCATGGTTTCATCTGTTAACTGGCGTTTTTTTAAATAATTATAGCCAATCTCACCCCGCGGATTTCTCAGTTGGTAATAGAAGAATTTGGCTGCTTCCTTATTGACCTCCAGCAAACGTGCTCTTTTATTTTCACGGGCCTTCATTTCTTCATCATATTCTGCCTCCGGGAGATTGACTCCTGCTCTGTCGGCCAAAAGCCGGATTGCTTCCGGAAAGCTGTAATTTTCATAATTCATGACGAAGGTAAATACATTTCCTCCTGCACCACAGCCAAAGCAATGGTACATCTGTCTTGCTGCATTTACGCTAAAGGAGGGTGTCTTTTCATTGTGAAAGGGACAACATCCCCAATGATTTGCTCCCTTCTTCTGCAGTCTGACATATCCGGAAACCACATCCACTATATCATTTTTCATTCTGACTTCTTCCACCAGTTCTTCCGGATAATACATTGTTACCTTCCTTATCTTTATTATTTTATATGTGCCAGGATTTGGGAATATATAGCTCCTCATAAAGAGCAATCGCAAAACGGTCACTCATGGCACCTACGTAATCGCATACTACCTTTTCTCTGGGTTCACCCTCTGAAAGCAATGTTAAAAATTCCGGAGGCAGATCATCTATATGCTTCAGATAATGCTGATACAGAGTCTCCATCAGAGTCTCCGCTTTTCCTTCCTCACTTTTGGCTTCAGGATTCTGATAAACCCTTTCAAACATGAAGTTTCTCAAAGCTGCCATGGCTGATGCAACCGTTTCCGACATTTGTATGTCATTTTTTCCAAAGCTGGTTGTGATAATATCATGGATCAGGCTGTTGAGTCTGTCACCGCTGGTATATCCGAGTACTTCACCTATTTCTGCAGGCACATCACTTTCCTTCAATATACCGCCGCGTATGGCATCGTCCATATCATGATGTATGTAAGCGATCTTATCAGAAAAACGGACAATCTTTCCCTCCAGTGTATGAGGCGTTCCGATGGTCTGATGATTTAAGATCCCGTCACGCACCTCATAGGTCAGGTTCAGTCCCATTCCCTTCTTTTCCAGTCTGTCAACCGTTCGTACACTTTGTTCATTATGCTCAAAGCCATAAGGGCATACCCGCTTCAGGGCCCTTTCTCCGGCATGTCCAAAGGGCGTATGACCCAAATCATGTCCCAGTGCAATTGCTTCTACCAGTTCTTCATTTAAACGCAACGCTCTTGCAATGGTTCTGGCATTTTGGGATACCTCCAGGGTATGCGTCAAACGCGTCCTGTAATGATCCCCTTCCGGTGTCAGGAACACCTGCGTTTTATCCTTTAGACGTCGAAAAGCCTTGCAATGAATGATCCTGTCCCTGTCTCTTTGAAACACCGTCCGGATATCACATTGCTCCTCCGCTCTCTTTCGTCCCTTCGAATCCACGCTGTGGGTTGCGTAGGGACTTAGGTATTCGAGTTCCCACTGTTCCAATGTCTCACGTATTGTCATTGCAAGCCCGCCCTTCTGTCGAAAGTCACTGTTATACGTTACACCTTTTCCTATAAATTAATATTCTGCGTTTTTTTTGTGATTCCTTTAATTCTTTTCTAAAAATGTAGTCTTTTTCTGACTGCATTGCGCAAACGGCGCATAGACAGCAGTGTAATGATCGCTCCGTCAATGATCACACATACTGTTGCAACAATGGCTGACCATCGGAATGCAATCCTGCCGTATAAAAAACAATCGATCAAAAATTCTAATCCCACACACAAAATTCCAATGGCAGTAATACTGTACAGTGCAGTGGTCAGAATAGACTTCGGCAGATGCCTGATACACAGTATATAGGACTCCAAAAGTACGGTCACAAGGATCACAATGGGTATTCCCAGACCGAAGAACCATCTGTTGGAATTTGTCAGCAAAGTGATCAGATATAAATACAAAATCATCGCCGCACCATCAAATAATAAAGCAATATATACATTTAACTTCTGATAAATGATCACCGGAAACAGGATTGCCCAAAGAAGGATACATGCTCCGATAATTGTCACCGACCAATAATTTCCGAAAAAAACAAAATAATTCAGGCATCCGCAGGTCACTGCCGTAACAAATAAAATGATCGATACCAAAATACCCACATCTTTTCTTTTCAGCATCTCCACCTGCTCCTTTTCCTTCGGAAAAGGGGATGTTTTCTGCGTATACGGAATTTCCTTCGGATTGATCACCACAGTATTACAGAGAGGACATTCCTTCAGAGAACCATCCAGCTCTACACCACAATTAACACAATATGACATATTTACCTCACTTCCTACCCTACAAAGTATCTGTATTCTGAAATCCTGATGATTCACGGTTACTTTCTATCTTTACATGAATACCATCCTGAACCAATTTTGTAAAAAAATACCGCTCCACATCCGCTTCCACAATACTGCTGGCAAAATTGATCGTCAAAATATCATCAAAACTGATAATGGCACAATTGGTTCTGGAAGAAAAGGGCTGTCCCATGCATATATCAACACGCTCTATATAAGGTTTCATGCTTTCATGCATCGGCAGGGCTCCCATATTGGTCAGACCTGCAGATGAATTGCGGTCCTGTACCCTCATATAAAACTGTCTGACCACAAAATCTTTTACAAACAATGGTACTACCCTGATCAGTTTATTTCTGGTGGTCGCTGCATTTGTTGTAATATCTCCTCTTAGGAGTTTTTCATTTATATGATATTGCATATAATTATGCACATGCTTTACGATCTCCTCAAAGGTATACTCCCCTAATCTGGGATCAATTCCCGGATAGATCATGGTAATAAAATTACGCAGGGTATTAGAGGGAAAGAATCTTCTTAAATTAACCGGCATGGCAATCTTTACCGGTTTTAATGAAAAATGCCACTCGCTCTCCTGTTTCCTCATCAATGCATAAATCAGAACGGCATTTAAATATTCCGTAATCGTGGCATTATAACTTTTGGCCACCTTAAGCACCTGAGAGACAGGCATGATACCGTCTACTATATTTAAGGTGTAAAAAGGCTCCTTCGTTCCTCTGACACGATAGGTTTTTTCTCCCGGTCTGGGAGGCTTCACCTTTGCATTGGCATATTTCATATAGGCATCTTCCAGCTCTTCCTTCTTAGGCTGTTCATTGATATCCAAAACAAATCCGCCATTTTCAATATCATGTCCAAGAAGACGCAGATAGGTTGCCGTAACCGTAAGTAATACACACATTCCGCCGGTTCCGTCTCCAAGGCTGTGATGTCCTTCATACGAAATACGGTTTTTATAATAATAGAAACGGATCAGATACCTGTTGTTTTCCTGAAAATCCATGGGCTGGCAGGGATTTTTCACATCCGGCTGCACAAAGGGTCCCGGTCTGTGATTCGGCTCCAAATATCTCCAAAACATGCCCTTACGGATGGCTGCCTTATAAGTAGGAAATCTCGGCAAAGCCATATCCACAGCCTTTTGCAGTATTTCCGGCTTAACCTCCTCCTTCAGCAATACGGATAATCTGTATACGGAAGAAAAATCCTTTCGCTGAAGGGTCGGATATACGATGGCAGACAGATCCAGCTTGTACCAGTCCTTATGAATCGTATGTTCCTTTACATTTTTAAATGCAGAGCCTTGTTTCTTTTCAGTCATTCCACACCCCATACTTTTCTATTCATACATAGGTATATCCTACCCATTTACATCTCATCCAAAAAACCAAACGGATCTTCTTCCTTGCTGTGAATAAAATGCATCAGCATATAGGCACACATGATCGCCACGTTCTCTTCCTTTAAAATACGCTTGCACTCTTCTCTGTCAGCCAAAACAATCTCAATATCCTCAGACTCTTCCTGATTTACATTGCTTGGCTCTCCGCTGCAATATCCGTAAACGGTTCCGCAGCACTCGTCCGTCATGCCGACTGTCGTAAAGAAAGGCTTGGTATAAGCTCTGTCAGCCTTTCTCGGTTCAAATGTCAGCCCTGTTTCCTCATAGATTTCCCTGGCTCCCGCTTCAAACATATCCTCGCCCTGCTCCACCAGTCCGGCCGGAAACTCATATACATAATCATTTAGCGGATATCGAAACTGTCTGACTAATACTACCTTGTCTCTGTTTTCACCATATATTCCGTATATAATCACACCATCAGAGTGTTCCTTATGGGACACTGCTTTCAGATCCTCTGTTTTGGCAGCACGGGAAGCTACAAAATAGGGAGCTGTACGGCCGTTTCTGCGCTCTGCCTCAAATTCATAGAGATTTAAGAATCTGTTATTGGTCTGCTTGGTTATTTTCTTAATTCTATTCATCATACCATCACCATTTCCAACACAATACTATCTTTATATTTTAGCATATTTTTCGTCTTTTCACAACAAAAGGATGGTGAAAACACCATCCTTTCCTGAAAAGGTCTTTATTTCTCAGCTCCTATAAATATAACACCAAGCGTTCCCGGTCCGCAATGACTTGAGACAACACCGCCGGCCCTGGTAATAAGGATTTCTCCAAATACCTGTAAGCTCTCCAGATATGCTTTCACGCTGTCAATGGCTTCCTGATCACAGCCGGAATGCGTAATGAATACCCTGTCCTTTTTAGCAGTCAGCAAATCTGCCTCCAAGTCCCTGGCATAGTTGAGCAGAACGCTGTTCATCTTGCCGCGATATTTCTTCTCAGCTCCCATAACGCCATCTGTAACTGCAATCTTAGGATGAAGCTTTAACATACCGCCTGCCATAGCAGCCAGTCCGCTGCAGCGTCCTCCTCTGTGCAGATAGGTCAATGTATCCACCACAAAACTTGCATTGACACGTTCCTTAAGTGTCTCCATTGCATCTGTGATCTCATCCAGACTCTTTCCTTCCTTTGCCATACATGCTGCTTCGATTACCTGCAGCCCGATACCTGTAGAAAGATTCTTAGAGTCAATCACTCGAACTCTCTCTTCCGCATCCAGTTCCTGGGCTGCTAATCTTAATACATTATATGTAGTAGACATACCACTTGCAATACAGAAGATGACGATCTCATGACCTTCATCCAATACCGGCTTCATCACTTCAACTGCATCCGAAATGGAAACTGCAGAGGTCTTCGGCGTTGTATTATTGGCATCCGCCCATTTATAAATATCATCCGGCGTAATATTCACACCATCCAGATATTCATCATCTCCCAACAAAATATGCAGTGGAAGAATACTTACATCATATTTGTCAAGTAATTCCCCGGACAAATCACAGGTACTGTCTGAAATTATTT
This sequence comes from uncultured Acetatifactor sp., assembly GCA_964467405.1. Classification (GTDB taxonomy): domain Bacteria; phylum Bacillota; class Clostridia; order Lachnospirales; family Lachnospiraceae; genus Acetatifactor. Next base: position 7,157 of record CAYXQG010000059.1, read on the forward strand.
TAACCATTTTTCTTCTCCCTTAATTTTCACTTTAATGCTATTTTACCACACCAGTTTTTTTTTACAAGATATTTTACAAAAAGCACAAATCCCCGGTGCCGTATAAGCAGGAAACGGAGGCAAAAATGCCTCCGTCCCGTTTCATTAAACCTGCTCAACCTTAATCATATTTGTATTACCTGATTTACCATTGATCTGGCCACCGGTAAGCACCACATTATCACCCTTTTTCAATGCAAAGATCTTCTTTGCCTGATTAAAGCCATGATAGAACATAACCTCCAGGGAATTAAATTCCTCACACAATACCGGTGTAACACCCCAGCTCAGATTAAGCTGTCTCCAGACTCTTTCAGATGTAGTCATACCGATAATATCTACGGGACCACGGAATCTGCTGACCATGCGTGCTGTTTTTCCGCTGATAGAGCTGACTACGATACACTTAGCCTTCACATCGATCGCCATGGAACTGGTTGAATGTGATACTGCATCTAAGTTGTTCTTGATCTCAAACTCTGTTGTTCTAAACCACTTGTTATAATCTATATTATTCTCTGTAAATTCTGCCGTCTCCACCATGATCTTCACGGCTTCCACCGGATATTTACCGGATGCTGTTTCTCCGGAAAGCATGATTGCAGAGCTGCCGTCATATACAGCATTTGCTACGTCGGACAGTTCCGCTCTTGTAGGTCTCGGATTATGAATCATGGATTCCAGCATTTCTGTTGCTGTAATAACACGTGTACCTAACAGTCGGCATTTGTTGATCAGATACTTCTGTACGGAGGGAACCTCCATAAAAGGAATCTCCACGCCCAAATCTCCGCGCGCGATCATGATGCCATCCGCTACCTGGCAGATCTCTTCTACATTATCCACACCGGAACGATTCTCAATCTTTGCAATAATATCAATTTCTTCACCGCCGTTTGCATCCAAAAAGTCACGTAAATCCTGTACATCCTTCCTCTGTGATACAAAAGAAGCTGCTACAAAATCCACACCGTTCTGAATACCAAACAACAGATCCTTCTTATCAGCCTCGCTCAGGAAATCGTTCTTTAAAACCTTATTAGGAAAATTCATACTCTTACGATTGGACAATTCTCCTCCGACAACTACCTTGCAGACTGCCTCCTTGTCCTTCAGTTCTTCGACTTCAAAGATTACCAGACCGTTGTTTACAAGGATCCTGTCCCCTATACTCAATTCCTCGATCAGACGCGGATAATTCACTGCCACTTTTTGCTGGTTTCCTACAATATCCTCTGTAGTGAAGGTAAAAGTATCCCCATCAGATAATAAAACCTTTCCTTCCTCAAAGGTCTTAATACGATACTCCGGGCCCTTGGTATCCAGCATAATAGCAATCGGAAGCTCTAACTTCTCTCTTACCTGCCTGATCAAATCTATTTTCTTCTGATGCTCCTCATGGGTTCCGTGGGAAAAATTCAAACGTGCTACATTCATTCCGGCCTGACACATCTTTGTCAGCGTCTTCTCATTTTCGCATGCGGGACCAATGGTACAAATAACCTTTGTTTTTCTCATACTGATTTTCTGCCTTTCTGTCTCTCTTCTTTTACCAGGGTATTATAACCCGATTTAAACATTCCTACAAGTCATTATTTTCCACAGTTTACAGTATCAAAGCTTTTTCCCGGATGCCAGTCTGCTTCTGATATAAGCAAATTGTTCATTTAACATCCCGATGTCCACTTTTCCGTCCTCTCCAAAAGCGGTGGATTCAACCGTAAAAGTGCCCTGATAGTCCTTCTGCCGAACATAAGAAAAGAACCTTTCAAAATCCACATGTCCTCTTCCGATCGGCAGCGTACGCAGATTCTTCCAATCCATATATCC
>CAYXQG010000060.1:0-8979 GCA_964467405.1 uncultured Acetatifactor sp.
ACTTTCAAAGGGAAAACGCATAATTCTAAAGAATTCGTGAACAATTCTTAATATGGAAAAGAAAACCTTTATTTACATAATTATTAATGGTATAATACTTGGAGATTATAGGTTTATAAATCCAAGGACAGAAAGGACTCTATATATGAATTTTACACAACAGGGCATTATTGCCAAGCAAAGGGCGCTCAATGCCAAATCAGGTAAATTCGGCCGTAAGCTGGTGCTTACACTGGTCATATTATTAATTATCCTGCTGATCGGTATCGGTATTTTAGGTCTCTCCGCTGCACTGGGTATGTACAATGGTATCCTTGCCTCCACACCGCATATTACCAGCAGCCAGGTGGCTCCTACGGGTGCTGCCACCTTTATTTATGATATTAACGGCAACAAGGTAAAGGAGCTGGTTGCAAGCAATTCCAACCGTATTCCCGTCACCTCAGAGCAGATTCCGCAGGATATGAAGGATGCCATCGTTGCTATTGAGGACGCCCGTTTTTATGAACATAATGGTGTGGATTTTCTCGGTATGTTGCGTGCCGGAGTGAATTTTGTAGTCAGTCTGGGTGATGACAGGGAAGGTGCAAGTACCATTACCCAGCAGCTTTTAAAGAATACGATCTTTACGGAGTGGACTGAGGAAGGCGGTAATCTGATCAAACAGCTGAAGCGTAAATTCCAGGAGCAGTACCTTGCCATTGAGCTTACCAAGGTTCTTTCCAAGGATGAGGTTCTGACCCGTTATTTAAATACTGTTAACTTCGGTCAGAATTCCCTTGGTGTAGAGGCTGCATCCCAGCGTTATTTCGGTAAGTCCGTCAGTGATCTGACCTTATCCGAATGTGCTACCATAGCCGTGATCACCCAGAACCCCTCCCGTTGGAACCCTATCAGCCATCCGGAGAATAATGTAGGCAGACGTAAGACCTGTCTGCTCAATATGCTGAACCAGGGCTTTATTACCCAGGCAGAGTATGACGAGGCCATTGCTGATGATGTTTATTCACGTATCGAAAGACATAATATCAATTATCTGGAAAGCAATGTGAACAATTCCTACTTTACGGACGCTCTGATCGTATCCTTAAGAGAGGATTTGATCGCTGCAGGCTACAGTGAATCCCGTGCTGATGATCTGATCTATCGAGGCGGTCTTCGTATTCATTCTACACAGGATCCTGACATTCAGGCAGTTGTGGATGCAGAGGTTGCCAACCCGGACAATTATCCAGCACATACCAATTACCTGCTGGAATATCAATTATCCGTTACCGGCAAGGACGGCAAGGTAAAGCATTACAGCAAGGAAATGATGACCAAATATTTTAAGGAAAATATAAATGCTGATTTTGACCTGTTATTCAATTCCCAGGAGGAAGCCCTGGAAGCAATTGAAATCTATAAAGCAGCTGTTATGGTAGAAGGGGACGAATGCGATGAGACCATTAATATTACCCCTCAGCCCCAAGTATCCGTTGTGATCATGAATCAGTCCAATGGCTATGTAGTTGCTTTATCCGGCGGCCGCGGAGAGAAATCAGGCAGTCTGACTTACAACCGTGCAACCAGTTCCTACCGCCAGCCGGGTTCTACCTTTAAGGTACTCGCAGCCTATGCACCGGCATTGGACAGTGCCGGACTTACACTTGCCAGTGTTTATAATGATGCCCCGTTCCTTTATGATGACGGCAAGCAGGTAAATAACTGGTATTCAGAATCCTCACAGCCTTACAGAGGTATCTGCAGCATCCGCTATGGTATTGAGCAGTCCTTAAATATTGTAGCAGTAAAAACACTGACCCAGATAAATCCTCAGCTTGGCTATGATTATCTGATCAATTTCGGCTTTACTTCCCTGGCAAACGGCCTTGTGAGAAACGGCCAGGTCTTCTATGACAACAGACAGCCTCTTGCGCTGGGTGGTATTACAGTCGGTGTATCCAACGAAGAATTGACCGCAGCATATGCAACCATTGCAAACGGCGGTATCTATACCAAGCCCAAGCTTTATACCAAGGTGCTTTTTTCTGACGGTACTGTGCTGCTTGACAATACGGCACCGGAAACACACCAGGTAATCAAAGATACAACAGCCTTCCTGCTGACTGATGCCATGCGGGATGTTATTACCAAGGGTACCGGTACTACAGGTAACTTTGATTCCGGTATGGGCATTGCCGGAAAAACAGGTACTACCACAGGTAACGTAGACGTATGGTTTGCAGGCTTCACTCCTTATTATACCTGTTCTACCTGGGCCGGCTATGATAACAACGAAAAAATGATTGCCAAGGGAAGCAACAGAGAAACCAAAATTGCCCAGAATCTATGGCGTAATATTATGGAGGAAATCCACAGGGATCTGCCGGATATGCAGTTCTACATGCCTACCGGGCTTGTACAGATGGAGATATGCTCCCGTTCCGGCAAGCTTCCTATTGCAGGACTTTGCGATGCACATGTAAAAACAGAATACTTTACGGATGACACCTTCCCTACAGAATTTTGTGATCTTCATTATGCAGGTCCGATCTGCTCTTATGAAGGAAACAAGATTGCTGCACCGGAATGTCCTTTCCAATATCAGGGTGTCTGCGAGCTGCCATTATTAGAGCATGAAAGCCTGATCAGCGGCTCCACCATTCCCATCGAGCAGCCGGATGGTTCTGTAATATATCAGACACCGGTCACAAGCAATATATGTCAGCATGACGCATCCTTCTTTGTAAATCCTGACTACCTGAATATCTTATATCAACAACAGGCAGAACTAAATCAACGAATCTGGCAGTCCGAAGAATAAGGAAACAAAAAACCCACGTCTGATGCAGGTAATACTCATTACTCACATCAAACGTGGGATTTTATTTGGTTTATTCTTCAACTTCTTTTAAATATCGCTTCAATGCATCCTGCCAGGTAGGAAGAGGTATAAAACCTGCTTCTGTCAGTTTACTCTTATCTAACCTGCTGTTGAAGGGACGAGCGGCCTTAGAAAGTCCGTACTCTTCTGTAGTCACAGGAAGAACGGCTGTGTCCAGTCCTGCCTGCTTATAAATTTCACAGGTAAAGTCATACCAGCTGATATAACCGCCTTCATTTGTTGCATGATAATATCCATACTTATCCGTTTCTATCATATCCACCAGTAAGCGGGCCAGATCATAGGTATAGGTAGGTGTACCGATCTGATCATTTACAACACGTACAGTATCATATTTTCTGCCTACATTCAACATTGTTTTGATAAAGTTCTTGCCATTTAATCCAAATACCCAGGCAATACGAACAATAAAATATTTTTCCAGGATACTGCTGACTGCCAGCTCTCCCTCCAGCTTTGTCTGTCCATAGACATTTAAAGGCTTATAATCCTTGCAGTCAGGCTTCCAAGGATCCGTTCCCTGTCCGTCAAATACATAATCCGTACTGATATAGACCATCTTACTGTCAATTTTTCTGCACGCTTCTGCAATATTTTGTGTACCGCCTGCATTAATGGCTCTTACCTTTTCTATCTTATCTTCCTCTTCTGCCAGATCCACAGCAGTCCAGGCTGCACAGTGGATGACAGCATCCGGATGTACCTGACTGATCACGTGATCAACTGCTTCCTTGTCTGTAATATCCATTTGTATATACGGCATTGCTTCAATGGCACCGCCTGCTATACCACTGTATGCCGGTGCAATGTCTGAGCCGATTCCCTCAAAGCCCCGCTTTGCCAATTCATTCATTACATCATATCCCAATTGTCCGCCAACACCTGTAACCAGTATCTTCATACCAAACCTCCATGCGAAATAATTTTGTCATATTCTATATTCTGTCAATATACAAAACTGTATTACCATACAAAAAAACCCCTCTGATCTATTCAGAGGGGTTTTAAGCTGCTGACGGGAATCGGACCCGTGACCTCCGCACTACCAATGCGACGCTCTACCGCCTGAGCCACAGCAGCATGTTTGAGATTTCTCTCAATCACAAAAGCTATTCTATCAAAGGTTATCCTATTTGTCAACCCCAAATTGAACAAATTTTTGAAACAAAATAAAATATTTATAAATAGCTGTTTTTGGGCTTCCGTGCAATAAATTTAACCTGGACATCCATCTCATCACAGACTGCCTGCACAAGCTCTGCTGCCGTCTCCCTTACATCCTCATGCACACAGATCGTACAACTTCCCTTTCTGTTAAATAACGTCCTTCTCTGCCAGCGTATGAAATAAGAAATCCTATTTTCCAATAAAGCCTTTTCTACCCGTTTCTTGCATTCTTCATTCGCAATCTCACAAAGCTCAATTTCATTATTTACCTTTAGACTTGAATATATCGTCTGCATGTTTTCCCGCCTCAAAAATCAGTTTTGCGGACGCAGGTGTGATATCCAACACCTGCGTCTTCTATACATCATAACATATTTTCTGAAACTTTGCTATCTTTATTTTTGTCCTTCTTCTCCCTGCTGAAAATATCATAAACACAGGGAATGACAAATAAGGTTAAGAGCGTACCGTATAACAAACCGCCTATGGTTACAATGGACATGGGTTTTGCCATCTCCGAACCCATATCATTGGAAAATACCATCGTGGATAATGCCAAAATCGTCGTCAATGCAGTCATCAGCACAGGACGAAGTCTGGTCCTACCGGCTGTAAGGATTGCTTCCTTCTTCTCCATACCACCTTCTCGTAACTGATTCATATAATCAACCAGTACAATACCATTGTTTACAATAATACCTGACAGCATGACAAAGCCGATCATGGCAATGACACTGATCTCACTTCCGCTGATAAACAAGCCCAGGAAGCCGCCTGTAAAGGCCAACGGAATAGTAAACAGAATAATAAAGGGTGAAAGCAGTGACTGGAATTGGGCAACCATGATCAGATACATGAAGATCACTGCCAGCACAAGCATCAGAACAATCTGCTGCATCGCATCATTAATGGTTTCATTTTCTCCGGAGAATACCAGGCGATATCCTGACGGCAGCTCATAATCTGCCAGTCTGTTCTCTACCACTGCAGACACCTTTCCTACATTATAACCATCTGCTATAGCCGCTGTAACACTGATATATCGTGTCTGATCTACTCTGTTAATGGAAGTCAGTGAAAGAGCTGCAGAAAAGTCTGCTATGTCGCTTAATAAAATCTCCTCCTCTGCTCCCTCCTTATCTGTGCCGGTAATGGTCATTTCTTTTACCATTTCCCTGGTAAACTCCAGATTACTTCCGTTTTCAACATATACCTTATAATCCTTATCCACTGTTTCCAGAGTAGTGGCCGTACCTGCTGCTGCAAGCTTTGGTGCAATCTGTGCATAAACCTGCGCTACTGTCAGACCATGTGATACTGCCTTATCCTTATCAATGGTAATCCTAAGCTCCTCACCTGCATCCTCCAGTCCATTGGACACATTTGCAGTACCCTCTACGGATTCAAGGACTGCTGCCACTTCGTTTGCAATTGTCTTAAGTGTATCCAGATCTCGTCCCCGCACCTGAATGGTAATGCCGCTTCCTCCCATCGCGCTCATGTCCATACTGGAAGTATTTACGCTGATATCAGCTTCCAGATCCTGCGTTTTGGCAAGTATCCTGTCAGCAATCTCCTCATTGCTCATAGACTTATCCTCATAGGTAACTACGTAAACCGTAGCACTGTTTGCACTGCCGCTTCCTCCTGTCAGGGTGGAAGCAGAGGTAGAGCTAAGCATAGCACCGATATTTTCCACATCTTCAATCTCATAAATACGTTCTACTACCTGATCGGTCACTGCTGCCGTATCCTGCACAGTTGCATCATCAGCCAATGTCACTGTTACAGTCAGCTGTGTAGAATCCATATCCGTCATAAATGCCGTACCATTTGTCCAGGCAGCTGCAATACTGATCACAAGCAGAGCAATGGTTGATATGATAACCAACGATTTTGCCTTTAGAGACAGGGATAATAATTTTCCATACCCATTTATCATAGCGGTGAAAATCCTGCCATCCTGACTGCTCTTGGTTTTTGTCAGCATCTTAGAAGCCATGGCAGGCACAACAGTCAGTGCGATCACCAGACTTGCCAGCAAAGAATATGCAATGGTCAGACCCATATCCACAAACAGCTGTCTGGTAATTCCTTCCGTAAAGACGATGGGTAAAAATACACATACCGTAGTCAGGGTAGACGCCATGATCGATCCGGCCACCTGCTTGGCACCTTCTACCGAAGCCTCCTTCATGGAATATCCCTCACTTCGTAAACGGTAGATATTCTCGATTACAACGATAGAATTATCCACCAGCATACCAATACCCAATGCCAATCCGGATAAAGAAATCACATTTAAGGTTACGCCGCTGAAATACATGCACACAATTGCAGTTATCAGGCTGACCGGAATAGAGCAGGCTACTACCAGTGTCGGCCGGATATCCTTCAGGAAAATGATCAATATAATAACTGCCAGTATACCGCCAAAGAGAATATTGCTGACAATAGAATCCATAACCATATCAATATAAATTCCCTGATCCATCAGGGTGATAATGGAAAGATTGTTATCCTCCTCCATAAGCTCGTCGAAACGCTCCAAAAGCAGGTCTGATACCTCTCCCGTGGAATAGCCGGTCTGCTTCTGAATTGTCAGCATGCAGCCCACACTGCCGTTTACATTGGTATAGATTTCTGCACTGTTATCCGTATAGAATACATCCGCAACCTCCCCTAAAGTAATGACTGGTACCCCTTCCATGTGCAGATCCATAAGGGGCATATTCTGTAATTCTTCTATATCCTGAGGCTTATCTCCTACCCGCACCAGATACTCTGTACCATCCTCTGTTACATAGCCTGCCGGCATGGAAAAATTCTGCGCTGTCAGAAGACCCTTTATGGTATCCACTGTCAGGATACGGTTCATGTCGGCCTGCTTATAAGCCTCCTTCTTTGCTTCTTCCAGCTGCTTTTCACCATCTTCCAACTGTTTGTCTGCTTCCTCAAGCTGTGTTTCACCGGCTTCAAGCTGCGCCATTGCACTGTCTAACTGTGTCTGGGTGGACTGCATCTGGAATTCTCCCAAGGAGATCTGGGTGGCAGCATTTGCCATCTCAATCGCTGCTGTCAGCTGTCCTTTTTCCACCTCTAACAGTCCCCTGTTTACCTGTTCCAAACCGGAATTGATAGTAACAAGTGTCTGATTCATCAGAGTCTGATAAGCGGCAAATCCCATACCGCCTGTGGCAGTGTTTAATGAATCCTCCAGACTCAGCTTCTGTACATTTAACAATACCTCCATTAAAACCAGTCTACTGACTACATCCTCATGATCCGTCTCAGATGTCCAGTCTAAGGTCTCCAATTCGGATACCAGGCTTGCTAATGTAACATCCGCCTCCAGCATTCCCTGCATAACATCATTTTCCAAGTATGCTTTTTTTAATGCCTCAATTTCTGCTTTTGCAACCTGCTGTTCATTTGTACTTCCCATATCCGCATCCGGTCCCGATACGGACTCTGATCCGGACATGGCTGCATAGAATCTGTCATAAGCCTCCTGATATTTCACCCTTGTTTCCAAAAGAGGTTCCATTGCATCAATACCGGCCCGGATCCCCTGGGCTGTTGCCAGATTTGTAGTGATGGACAGCTTGGATGCCTCAAGATTGGTTTTCGCTGTCAGCAACTCATTTTTGGTTGCCGCAAGCTGTGATATGGTTTCCTGCTTTTTCTGTTCCAGCTCTGTCTTGCCGTCTGCAAGCTGCTCTTTGCCGTTTGTAAGCTCCTGTTGACCGTTTATGATCTCTGCCTTACCGTCCAGCAGCTCCTTTCTGCTATCTGCAAGCTGCTCTTTGCCGTCTGCAAGCTCTTTTTGGGCATCTGCCATCTTTTCATCAATTGCAGCAAATATCTTTTCATTTAATGCATCTACCTTTTCCGGCCGGATGACCACATGGATATTTTCTTCCAACAGTCCGGAGGCACTTACGCTTGCAACACCTTCAATACTTTCTAATTCCGGAACGATCAACTCCTGTACATGACTGCTGACCTCAGCGTGCTCCATTCCTTCTACACCTACTGCAGCAATCATAACCGGCAGCATATCCGGATTCAGCTTCATAATGATCGGATTACCCACCGAATCATCCCAATAGGACTTGATCTGATCCAGATTCTCCCGAATCTCCAGGGACACTGCATTCATATCAGTTGATTGGGAAAATTCCATGATGACCATAGAATAATTTTCAGAAGAAACAGAACTGACACTCTCTATATTACTGACCGTTGCCATGGATGCCTCCACAGGCTTGGTCACCACTGTTTCCACCATCTCCGGACTTGCTCCCGGATATGTAGTCATGACAATCACATAGGGCAGGCTCATATTCGGCAAAAGATCCGTTGTCATCCTGGTAAAAGAAACAATACCCAGAACAATTGCCAATACTACACCTACCAATACCGTATATGGCTTCTTCACACTAAATTTCGATAACATATTTTTCTCCTGTTTCTGTACATTATAAACTTTCCGTTCCCAATTATATTCCTATCTATTTTTACTGTCAATGAAGCAGTCCTTTCCAAAATATAAAAAAAGGATAAAGTATCACTACTCTATCCTAGTCCTTTAATATCTTTTTTACCTTGGTCTTTATCCTTTGCAGGGCATTGTCGGTAGACTTTTCATCCCTTCCAAGCACCTTGGCAATCTGCGAATAGCTCATGCCTGTAAGATAAAGATCCAGAACCTGATTCTCAAAACCGCTCAGTTCCTTATCGATCTGTGACTCCAAAAATTCCATGCGCTCCTTATCCAGGAATATCTCCTCAGGATTGCTGTTTAAGCCTGCAGATAACAGATTCAGGATCTCCGCATTGTTCCCTTCCTGTTCCTTTTGCTCCCCATATAAGGATATGTAGGAATTTAAGGGCCAATGCTTTTTTCGCTGGGAGGCCTGCAC
>CAYXQG010000061.1:0-8932 GCA_964467405.1 uncultured Acetatifactor sp.
TTACAAAGCTTCTGACACAGGCTCATGATGCAGGTTTGCCCCGCAGGGAGCTTTTTTCCCTGATCACACAGATATATGGTGAACAAAAGGAGGATCGGACATGATAGAAATAAAAAATATCAGCAAGAATTTCGACAGTCTGACAGCTTTAAGTAATATAAATGCTACCATAAACGAAGGGCATGTCTTTGGTCTGATTGGGACCAATGGTGCAGGTAAAAGCACACTACTACGCTCTCTTTGCGGCATTTACAAGCCGGACAAGGGACGTATATTGATTGACGGAGAAGATGTATATGAAAATCTAAATGCCAAATCCAAGGTCTTTTTCATTTCAGATGATCAATATTTCTTTCCAAACGGCACCCCTATGGATATGGTAAAGTACTACCATTCCTTCTATCCTGCTTTTGATGAGAAGCGTTTTTTACAGCTGCTGAACGTTCTTCAGCTTCACAAGGACCGTCGCATCAATACCTTTTCAAAGGGAATGAAAAAACAGCTTTCCGTACTTTTAGGTGTCTGCTCCGGCTGCAAATACCTGCTCTGTGACGAAACCTTTGACGGTCTGGATCCGGTGATCCGCCAGGCAGTAAAAAGCTTACTTATTAAGGAAATTGAGGATCACGGGATGACTCCCATCATTGCCTCCCATAATCTTCGTGAACTGGAGGATATATGCGAACATGTGGGACTGCTTCACAAGGGCGGTATTCTCTTTACACAGGATCTGGAAGATATGAAATTAGGCATATTCAAGCTGCAATGTGTATTTCGCAATGATGACGCTCTTATAAAGCTTCGCAGTCACTTTCCTGTCTTAAAGGAAGAACGCCGTGGTTCTCTTTATACCTTTACCATGCGCGGCAAAAGCGAAATACTGGATGCCTATATGGATACTCTGAATCCGGTATTTTATGAAAGACTGCCGCTGTCCTTAGAAGAAATCTTTATCAGTGAAACGGAGGTACTGGGTTATGACTTTTCAAATCTCTACGCGTAATTTATTAAAAACAGAAATCCGTCAAAGTGCATGGATGCTTGCCTTGTCAGCCTTAGGACATTTTCTGTTCGGTCCTGTCCTGTTTTTATTATATACATCCAATTATACCGACTGGCCAAAAGAAAGGCTTGCCAAGAGCATGACCGGCTTCTTTTCCGGAACCTACTTTCTGCTGCAGCTGCTTGTCATGATCGCATGCATTACCATGTGTATTTATATTTATCGCTACCTTTTTTCCAAAAAGATGGTCGATCTGTACCACAGTGTACCCATCAGCCGCTCCAGACTGTTTTTTGTCAAATATTTACATGGATTTATAGTCTGGTTTCTTCCCTTTTTATTAAGTTCACTTTTGGTGGCACTTCTGGTTAGCTTTCGCCTGCTCGGCAGTCCGCAGCTTCTTACGGTACTGCCTGCATTCGGCAAAAGCATCCTGTTAATCCTGTTTTGCTTTTTTATCTTCTATCACCTGTTTTTGACAGCTGTATACTTAAGTGGCAATATACTGAATATATTTATCAATGTCGGAATTATGGGGTTATCCGTTTTCACGATATACTATTTATTCCTTGCAAATGCAGAATGTTACCTGTCCACCTATTGTTACATACCGTCTGCATTTTCAGAAGACCTGATCTATGGTCTGAGCCCCTTTGCCGCCCCCTTCGGCATTTATGTCTTATATAATGCCGGCACTTTATTTACCAAACATGTTCCTGTATTGGTACTTTGCTTTTTTGTCTGCGCAGCTTTATTTTCAATTGCACTGCTTTTGTGTAGAAAACGCCTCAGTGAGTTAGCTGAACAGGGCACTGTATTAAAAGCCTACTGCTTACCTGCAAGGCTCCTTCTTTCAATGATCGTCGGTATTGCAGGTTCCTATTTCTTTGCTAATATAACTACCGATGCGCAGAAGCTGGTGTGGGGCATTTTCGGCGCACTGCTCTGTTCTCTCCTTTGCTTCGGAGCAACCAACTGTATCTTCAAAACTTCTGTCAAAGCATTCTTTATGCACAAAAAACAGATGGTATTTGTTGCAGCAGCTGCAGTTCTTGTAACTGTATGCTTTCAGCTTGATTTATTCGGCTACGATACCTACCTTCCCCGGAAACAGGACATTGCCGGAATCTCCATTAAAACTTATAACTTAGATGACGGCTCCTCCTGCTTTATGCCGGGCAGCAACAATACTCTGACATATAATCCTATAGAATATACACATATTGCCCGGATGGAAATGTTGGAGAATGCAGATATATGCTATGATCTGTTACAGGCATCTGTTCATGCCGACGAGGAGAATGACTATCATGGACGCTATTATGCCAAAATCATTCTCAAAAACGGAAACAGCTACGAGCGTTCCTATCATTTGACCAACACCGTATATGAGAAACTGGCTCCCTTTATAGAATCCGACCAATACAAAAATACCTATTATAAGTTCTGTACCGGTGCTTTGAAAGCTCCTGATGAGCTGGAAGTCATTCTGTGGAACCGACAGATTTCCAGCAAGGTATCCGGGGATGATCTTCATAAGCTGATGGAGGCATATCATCTGGATTTTCTGGATCACTATACTTTAGATGAATTATCTTCCTACCTAAAAGTCGGTCATCTGTACGGCAAATACTATGTTGACGACAGTTCAATGGAATATACCACATTTTCCGGAGACATTCCCCTTACTTATACCCGTACACTGGCAGTCCTTCGGGAAATCCATCCGGAATATTTAAATGCTGTCTCCTCTGACGAAAACATCCGGGAAATCTGTCTGTACACACCGGATATCTATATGAAATGGCAAACACTTGAAAGTCTGTATGAATTTTTTGGATATGGATCTGCGGACAATGATACTGGCAATAAAACAGGAACCGATTCTGACTTACCTATGGCAGAGACTGTTTCAACTGAACAGGCGACATATACCTCCCTTGCTGAGCAGCTGTTTATTACCGATGCAGATGACATTGCAGCCTTATATCCTTTTCTTTATTTCGGCAGCATGACTGATCTTTTTGAAAAAAGAGAATACCTCCATATCGGCAATGTAATAACACAAAACAATTTGAAGATTAACTGTTATATCAAGCCAGGCACTTTCCCCAAGGAATGGATTCCTGCCTTATATGAGGGGCTTGCTTCTCAAAAATGATCAAAACACATGGTAACCCATTGTCACAGGCAGACAAATAAGCTACAATAAGGGATATGCTGTCAGATACACAAGAAAGGGAATACTATGACCGAGCTGGAAGAATATTATAACAAATTTAATGAGGAAAAACGTCTGAATTCACGACATGGGCAGGTGGAATTTATAACCTCCATGAAATATATCCATGACTATATTGATCCGTCGATTGTGCCACAGGATCTGAAAATCCTGGATATTGGCGCAGGCACAGGCCGTTACAGCGTATCTCTGGCCAATGAGGGCTATGACGTAACCGCCGTAGAGCTGGTGAAATATAATCTGGGCATTTTAAAATCAAAAGGAAGCTCTGTAAAAGCCATGCAGGGAAATGCCCTTCATTTAAAAAAGCTTTCCGATGATCAGTTCGACCTGACCCTCCTCTTTGGTCCCATGTATCATTTATTCGGCTTTGAGGACAAGCTTCAGGCACTGAAGGAAGCCAGACGCGTAACAAAACCGGGCGGCATCATCCTGGTAGCCTATTGTATGAATGAATATGGCGTGCTAACCTATGCTTTTAAAGAAAAACATATACTGGAATGTATAAACGACAATCGTTTTACCAAGGACTTCCACACCATCTCCTCCAAAGAAAATCTGTATGATTATGTGCGTTTAGAAGACATGAATGCGCTGAATGAAGCAGCATGTTTAAAACGTTTAAAGGTCATTTCACCGGACGGAGCTGCAAACTATATGCGCCCCTTCTTAAATCAATTGAGTAAGGAAGAATTTGAATATTTTTTGCAATATCATATGAGCACCTGCGAGAGACCGGATCTGATCGGTGCCGGCGCTCACACACTGGATATCCTGCAAAAATAAAAAATGCAGAAGCTGCCTAATACACCAGCTTCTGCATTTTTATATTATTCCTGACACCTATACCCGTATTCCCTTATAGGCAACTGAATGAAAACACCAAAAAGTCTTCAATCCAAAAGTGATTGTTTCATCATATTCCAATCTGTACCGGGGCAAAAGCACCTCACCGACTTCGGTAGGAATACCGCGAAACTTCTTTTCTTCCTTAAAAAACTTTGCCATTCTGTCATTTACCAAATGTACATGAAGCTCTGTGATCTCAATATCCGAATGGTCACAGGAGACCACTTCAACCACTATATGCTTCCTGCCTTTTTTCTCCATATATTCTAACAGATCAGGTTCATAAACAAATTTCATGGATCTATACTTCCTCATCAAAGGTATGCATGGAGCTGTTCATAGCCTCTTCCATAAACTGCCTTGTATATAAATGATAATACTCACCCTTCTTGGCAATCAATTCTTCATGCGTACCCTGCTCTACGATCTTACCATCACTGACCACCAGTATAACGTCTGCCTGTCGTATGGTGGAAAGTCTGTGTGCGATCACAAAGGAGGTTCTTCCCTTCATCAGATTCTCAATGGCATCCTGGATCTTTTTCTCCGTCACCGTATCAATAGAGGAGGTTGCCTCATCCAATACAAAAATTCTCGGATCAGCAAGGATTGCTCTTGCAAAGGAAATCAGCTGTTTTTCCCCTGTAGAAAGCAGATCTCCTCCTTCTCCTACATCGCTGTCATATCCTTTATCCATGCGTTCTATGATGCCTTCTGCCGAAACACTCCTTACAGCTGCTTCTATCTGTTCCATATCTGCATCCGGATTGCCGTAACGTAAGTTTTCCAATACAGTACCGGAAAACAAATGTGGTGTCTGAAGCACATAACCGATATTGCTGTGCAGCCAAAGCTGGGAACGTTCCCTTGCATCCTTACCGTCTATCAGAATGCGACCTGAGGTAGGTTCAAAGAAACGGCATACCAGATTCACCAAAGTAGACTTTCCTGCTCCCGTCTCACCAACAATTGCCACATTCGTTCCCTGAGGAACATGAAGATTAAAATGCTCCAGCACATATTCATCTCCATCCGGATATTTAAAAGAAACATCCTCAAAGGTAATATCTCCATGCAAGGGTTCCCAATTTTCTTTCTTAGGTTCAAAAGCATCACCGTATTTTTCAATGACTTCCTTCGAATCGCTGACATCGGACTCAGTTTCCATCAGTCTGGTAAAACGCTCTACATTTACCTGTACTGTGATCAGATCCGAAATAATTCTGACAAGAGACTGCACCGGCTCCATCAGTCCCAGTGCATAGGACATAAATATGGATAAGGTACCGATTTCCATTACACCTTCCATAGTGATCAGTCCCCCCCTCCAAAGCACCAATGCCAGTGCAACCGAAGCTGCAAAGGAGATCATAGAGGAAAACATCGCACGATAATGTGTAGCATGTACGGAAACACGCTTCATTTCAGCCGTGGTTTCATTGAAATTTTCTTCCATCTTCTTTTCTATCACCAGTGTCTTAGTAGTCTTTGCGCCGGTGATACCCTCATTAAAATTGCCTGTAATGCGGGAATTGACCTCTCTGATGGAACGATTTAAAACAACCAGCTTTTTCTGGAAAAAAGCTGCTACAATCGCTGCAATGGGCACAATTGCTACCACCCACAATGCCAGCTTAAAATGAGTCGTCAGCATGACCACAATGGCACCGGCCACATAGCCCAAATGCCATACACCATCCATTAATCCCCAGGAAACCAGGGAACCAATACGATTGGTGTCACTCATAACTCTGGCATGTATATATCCCACACTGTTTTGATTAAAATAAGAAAAGGCCAATGTTTGTAAATGATTAAAGCTTTCACGCTTCATATCACGTCCCACATACATTTCAATCTGGCAGGCCTGATATGCAGACACTGTATTTACAATTACCTGAAATGCCAGAACCGCAACATAGGATGCAACAAAATATCCCAGGGTATCCAGCGTATTTTCTGCAATATAGTGGTTCAAAGCATATCGCTGGAACAAAGGCAATATGATGTCCACCAATGCACCGATTAAGGACAAAAGGATCATACTGATCACGATCCATTTGTATGGTCTCATATACGGAATTAATTTATTCAAACCGAAATAAGGCAGAGAGACGTACTCCTGCTTTTCATCCTTCTTATGACTCATCTGCACGCACCTCCTTTGGCAGACTCATCTGCATATCATAAATCTTACGGTAGGTACCGTTATGATTCATCAATTCCTCATGGGTTCCGATCTCTACGATCCTACCCTTATCCATTACCATAATGCAATCTGCCTGCATCAGCGTTGTTACTCTATGGGCAATCAATATTACTGTAGAATCACCCAGATTATTGCGAAGCTCCTGACGGATTCTCGCATCCGTATCCGCATCCACTGCTGACAGAGAATCGTCAAATACCATGATCGGGGTCTTCTGTGTCAGCATTCGTGCAATAGCGGTTCTCTGTTTCTGACCGCCCGAAAGTGTAACACCACGCTCTCCCACGATCGTATCGTATGCGCCCGAAAACTCCATAATGGATTTATCCACACATGCAATTGATGCAGCTTCCCTGATTTCAGACAGACTGATATCCTTCTTGGTGATACCAATATTTTCTGCAATGGTTCTGGAAAAAAGGAAAGGCTCCTGTAATACCATACCAATATGAGAGCGCACCCACTCCCCCTTCATATCTGCCACATCCACACCGCCTATAGTGATCTGTCCGTTTTCTGCCGGCAGGTCATAGAGTCTGTTCAGCAAATACATCAGGGTAGACTTTCCGGAACCGGTACTGCCCAGAATGCCGAAGGTAGTCCCTTTCGGAATCTTAAAGCTGATATCTGAAAGAATCTGTGCCTCTCCATAAGAAAATGAAACATTCTTAAACTCAATATCCCCTTGCATATCCGGGGTTACAGCATCAGGCTTATCCTCTTCAGCCTCTGAATTCATAATATAGCGGATACGTTCAATGGATACACCTGCCTTACTCATCTCTGATACCATTCTGCCCAGTGAACGAACCGGCCAGGTAAGCATACCATTGTAGGATATAAAAGCAATATAATCACCTGCAGTCATTTCACCTCGAACAGCAAATACTGCGCCCAAAATAACCACAAGCATAACCTGCAGTCCGGACATCAGATCACCGGTGCCCCAAAATACAGCAAGCAGTTCACAAAGTTTCATCCATGCATCCGTATAGATATTGTTCTGCTTTTCAAAACGGTCCTTCTCATACTTCTCACGTCCGAAGGCCCTGACAACTCTTACACCGGTCAGATTTTCCTGCGCAATCGTTGAAAGCACACCCTCATTCTCATCACACTTGGTAAAACGGTCACGAATATGGGAATGAAAATATGCTGAGTAGCAGATAATGATCGGTATGGAACACAGTGCTGCCAGTGCCAGCTTCACATTCATGGAAAACATGAAGATCAATGACATGATGATCAGAATAATAATACGGAAAATAGATGTCAGCTGTCCGGATATAAAATTTTTGATCATATCCACGTCCGACGTACATCTCTGAATAATATCACCGGTCTGATTCTTCATATGCCAGGAAAAAGGCAACTTCTGAATATGGGAAAATAACATATTTCTCATCGTCTCAACAAGACGCTCTGCTCCCTTGGTATTATACAATGTATTTATGTATCTGAAAACAGCAGTAAATATTGCAATGATCACGATCATCACACCGATCAGCCAGATATTCTCACGCAAAAACGCTGTACCGCCAATCCTCTCAATCCAATCCTTCACAAAACCCGGCAGTTTCATGGGATCACTACCCAGTACACTGTCAACCGTAGTACGAATGATCTGCGGTGAGATCATTTCCAATCCTGTCACAGCCATAGCTGCAAGAATGCTGATTACAAAATACCCCTTACTTCCTCGTAAAAAAACCAATAGCAGGGAAAAATCAGTATATTGTTTTTTTGAAGATTCTAAGTTCTGGTTCATTTATACTTTACCTATCCCTTCTAAAAACCTGTATCTTACAGGCAAATAACAGTTCCATCTATCCAAATGATACGAAATATTCTGTTCGGATACCAAAAGGTTACCTATAGTATAAAAAAGCACTTGAAACAATTGAGAAAAATCCATCGTTTCAAGTGCTTATTCTTTCTTAGATCAGACTATTTCAAACGATTAGCCTAACTGAGCTGCAACTTCTGCTGCGAAATCTTCGTTCTTCTTTTCAAGACCTTCACCGGTTTCAAAACGAACAAACTTCTTAACAGTTAAGTTAGCACCATTTGCCTTTGCTACTTCTGCTACATACTGAGCAACAGTCTGCTTACCGTCTTCAGCCTTAACATATACCTGCTCTAATAAGCAAACCTCTTTTAACTGCTTGTTCAAACGGCCAATAACTGCACCTTCGATAACCTTTTCAGGCTTACCTGCCATCTTAGGATCCTGTGCAATCTGAGCAGCGATGATTTCCTTCTCATGAGCCTTGTACTCATCAGATACATCTTCAGTAGAAACATACTGAGGATTTAATGCAGCAACCTGCATAGCGATGTTGGTTAATGCTTCCTTAACGGTATCATTTACTACATCTGTTTCAGCTTCAAGAATAACACCGATTCTACCGCCGCCGTGAACGTAAGAAACAACACATCCGTTCTCAGCAACAACCTTCTGGAAACGTCTGATATTTAAGTTCTCGCCGATTACTGCAACCTTCTCTACCAAAGCTTCCTTAACAGTCTTTGTGGTATCTACATTCCAAGCTTCTGCCAAGAATGCATCAATATCTGCTGCATCAGAATTAACTGCCTGAGTAGCAACTGCTTCTACATACTCCTGGAA
>CAYXQG010000062.1:0-4074 GCA_964467405.1 uncultured Acetatifactor sp.
ATTATTTATAGTTACACCGTATTCTTGTTTTAACGTTTGCTTGTCAGTTCTTTTAATTTTTATATTTCTAAAACCGAATAAGTTGTTAGATATATTGCTTATATATTTTAAATCATCGTATTTCCACAACGGAAAAGCTTTCCCAGTAAAATTACTAATAAGATAATGCTCCTCGTAATCATCAGAAACTTTGTTATTAAATGATATCATACTATTAAACAAACCAAACCATTGTTCACCAATGAAACTATCTCCGTTAACTATACAGTCGTTAAGAAAAATTTCGGAAAAAATATCCTTTGAATGCTTTCTCGTAGGAAAATTATTATGATTGTAGTTTTTAAATTTTAAAAATTCAATTAAACCTACGTTTGAATTTTCAGATATTATACCATTATTTTCATTAACACTAAGCCAATAACCATTAAAATTATCGAAATTAAATGAGTTTTTTAAATAATTGTAATACTTTAAATCATAGAACATTTTATCGGGGTAATTTACAAAATAATCTTCGCCACAAAAACAACTGAGCATTCGTATTTTAGAACAACCCTTGAAAATATTATTGCCAATTTGTTGCAAAGACCAACATTTATAGAAACAAAATTCAACTTTTATTAAATCTTCGCAACCTCCAAATAAATTTTCTCCAACCGAAACCAACCCAGTTTGCTGATAGAACGGTCCATTTGTATGTCTAAGACGTTTACAATTCTTATAAATATTGTTTCCAACTGTTTTTAACCCATAATTTTCATCACTATATAATAAATGTATATAATCGCTCTGCACATAATTAAAAGCGGCAAACACATCTACAAGATTATAGTCGTTTTCAAATATGCTATCCTCTACTCTTGTCAAGTACGGATAACCAGAAGAATGGGTCAAATCATTAACTGTGGTAAGATTAATACAATTTGCAAAAGCTTTTTCTTCAATAACAGTTATTGGATTGTCATAAAACATACAAGCACAACTTAGAATATTTTTATGATTGTAACAAAAGTATTTAGGTATATATGAAATATTACAGCCATAAAACATTGAAGCTGCGGATAATAAGTTAGGAAAAGTATTGACAAAATCGAATATAATTTCCTGCGATATATCATTTTCGGATATATTTAAATAATAAAATGCCCTGTTTGCTGTTAAAACTTTTTTAAAGCTATCTGAGGAAATATGCTTTGGAAATTTAATATCTAAAGATTGAAGCCTTCCAGTTTCGTGCTCATGATAGAAAACGTAAAACAAATCCTGAATAGAATACAACCCTAAATTACCCCATTGTACAACTTCTTCCAATATTGGCAAGCAATTTGCGTATGTTTCATTAAGCTGATATCCCTTAGAAAATTGTAAACCTGGTATATTACCCTTTATTTTTATATAATATTCTCCTGTTTTAGAATAGATATGTTTTTTTATATTTCCATTGTAATTAAGAGTTATACGGTCATAGGAAATTACTTCATCTTCGTAATGCTCGATAATATCATTAATATTTTCTGTTGTACCATCTCCCCAGTCTATTTCACACCATAGCGGTTCAGAGGAGCAACATTTTGAATAAATTAATCGGGATATCTCTTCACTATGTGGCTTATATAAACAATCGTTGTAAGCGTTTCTAAAATAATCTATATCATCAGTGATTAATACTTTAGATTCATCTTTAATTTTTAGGTTGTAATAAGGATATAACTGTAAGTAACAAGCAGTTGCGTCTGTTTTAACAACACCCATTTCAGAATATTCTTGCTCCATATCTGTATATTTAAACGCTTTGTAACCAATGTAAATATTTGAACAAGCAAATGATATCCCTATACCGTTTTCTATATCTGTCACTAATATTTTTATTATCATGGGTTCAGGATTTTTCTTCTTCACAGGCATATAAAACAATTCCGGCTCGACCATTCCCTGAATAATCCTTCTTTTTAATTGATTAATCGTCAGAATTATCACCGCTTTCCGAGAAGCCTTGAATATCTTGTTTTTCAGTTTGCGTAGGAATACCGAATTTGCTTGATGTGTATGCCCTAACCGAATTTTGCAATACATAACCTAAAAAAGCAACACTTGAACTGCCCCAAAGCAATTGTAATATTTCGATACTTAATGTTTCAAGCGTATTTTTTTCAAACCAACCTAAAATATAACTCAAAGAAGTATAGAAAAAGCTTACCACTATACAAGCAGTAAGCCATTTCTTGCTAAATTCTGTGTGCTTAATCTTCTTCTTTTTCTTCTTCGTTATCTTGTAATGCAACGCTTTCTGTTTCATAGGCTAATTCCTCGCTTATTTCCTCGTAATTTTCATATTTATCCTCGCAACCAAGAAATAACTGCTTTGTCAATATATTTCCATCTGCCTTATTTCGGAATACCATACCTTCATCAGCTGTAAGGATAATCAAGTTGTTTTTGCTGTCAATAGTCATTTTATCACCGCCTTATGCTAAAGTCCAATTTTTATTTATCGCTATAAGCTTCTGCTCATCAGTAAGCTTTGCAAGGTTAGTCGCACCAAGAGTAAGAATTTTAGCTGTTTCTCCTGTTAAATCCTTTAATGAATTGAACATTGCTACCATACTGTCAATTGTGATATTATCAGAAACATTCAATCTTATTGATAAATTCCAATCCTCTCCCAGCTGTACATCTTCAAGAGCAGTACAATTATAAAAAGCATAATAACTGCTCGATGTAGAGGTTAAAGAACTGTTATATGAACTTGTTAATGTTGAAGGTAAAAATACCTTTTTCAATGAAGTACAGTTATAAAAAATTCTTGTTCCTATCAAAGTAATTCCATTGCCCAAAATAACTTCCCCTAATGCTGTATCATTATTAAATACTTCATCACCGGTTGCGGTCATTACCGTTCCCTCTATCATTTTTAATGTCCTCAAATTTGTGCAGTTTGAAAACATATTTCCTCTTAAAAAGCTTACTTCAACATCGGTTATATTTGTACATTGATCGAAAATACTTGTACTTGCAGAGGTTGCTCCCTTTAAAATAGCCATAACACTTTCGTTATTAACATTTGTTTTTTGAAAAGCATATTGTTCAAGGCTATATTTTGCATTTGGAGAAACTTCAACCTCTGTGAGATTTTGGCAATTATAAAATGTATTATATCCTATAACAGTAACACTGCTTGGGATATTTATTTTTGATATCTTAGTACCTGTAAAAGCATTTTTTGAAATTGTTGTCAATGTTTCAGGTAATTTTATGTTTTCGATTGCTGTTTCATAAAAAGCATTTTCACCTATTTTTACAAGAGAAGAGGGAATATTTACATTTTTTAACTTTGATAAACCCGAGAACATATAATTATCGATAAGTGTAGCATCATCAGGTAATACAACTGTTTTGAGGTTTGAACAATTATTAAATACATATTGTCCGAAACCACCTGATGATAAATGACTTAATATTGTTGCCTTTTGTAAATTTGTACAACCTGAAAAATAATAGTTGGTTGTACAACTTGCAGTGACTTCTGTTATATTAGTAATATTAGCAAAAGCGTAAGTATAAAAACCACCACTACACAAACTTGCAATTTTTGTAACGGTATCGTTATCAAGTCCGCTACACTCTGAAAAAGCGTAACCTCTAACTTTTAATGATGTTATTTCATCTGGAATAGTGATATCATAAAGTCCTGTGCATTTTTGAAAAGCATAACTATTTATTGAGGTTAAATTTTTAGGCAAAACAACCTTACTTAAAGATGTACAACTATCAAAACAATATTGTGGAATAGAATTAACCTTATCGGGAATGGAAATATTTTGCAAATTTATACATTTTTGAAAAGCATAGTCCGATATTGACCTTAAACTTTCAGGTAAGGAAACAGATAATACAGAAGAATTATCTATAAAAGGATATTTGCTTAAATTGGTAACATTATTTATAACTGTCACGTTACCCATAGGTCTGCCATCATTACCTGTCGGATAAATACCAAGCTGTTCTATTGCTCCACCTGTTTTAGTACCTCTGCGAGTAATATAACATTGACCCATTATATCACCTCAATCATAA
>CAYXQG010000062.1:4174-8920 GCA_964467405.1 uncultured Acetatifactor sp.
TCATAACAATAAGCTGTAAGAATACCTTCACCTGTTGTAACCTTTGTTAAACAGCTATAAGCAATCTCTTCTTTTTTACCTGTTACAACATTATCGGATACGATTAAATCAATTCTTGGATTTAAGCTTTCAGTTATACCTTCAACAGCAACGGTTTGTGTATAAGGAACAGTAGAACTCCAACCGTCAGCTAAGAAAACTGCTGTTTTGTCAATTTTAGAAGTTTGAATTGTAGTTACACCATCTTTTCCTTTTAAAGAATTGATCCAATCTTCCTCACTTCCCTCAAAACCATTATCCTTTGCAATATCATAAGCGCTTTTTCCATCACTTCCGTTATTTCCGTCAGTTCCGTTTCGTATACCAACTGTCTGACTG
Organism: uncultured Acetatifactor sp.; assembly: GCA_964467405.1. Lineage (GTDB taxonomy): Bacteria > Bacillota > Clostridia > Lachnospirales > Lachnospiraceae > Acetatifactor. The sequence goes on from CAYXQG010000062.1 coordinate 4,553, forward strand.
CCGTTTTTGTCAATAATAGTTATATCGACACCATCACTTATTACAGTTGCAGTCACAGTAGGGGAGAAGCCGTTTTCGCCGTCTGTGCCATTATCACCTTTGTCACCCTTTGCACCGCTTAAAGCATTCCAATTTTCAAGCTCTGTTTCATCAAAGCTATTCCCAGAAGTATGTTCTGTTTTGCATTGAAATAGCGTGTTTTCATTTATAACTAAATCTCCAATGAAATATTCGGTTGAAGCTTGCCAATTACTAATAGTTGCACCACTACTTCCACCGCTGATTAAATTCCATTTCGTTTCAGTCCATTCAATATCACTGTTAGCTAAAATGCACTCATACAGTTTGTTATTGTATACTACAAAATACCCAACAGGATAAGACGTTCCCGAAGTCCAATTACCTATAACATCAGCTGAAATAACACCATCATTTATCTTGATAGTGTCATTATCTATCTTCACTCCACCAAGAGTGGTTGAACTTGCAACAGGTAATTCATATGTACTTGAACCGTGAATAACTCCATCATCGTCAATAGTAATCGTTGTACCATCAACCTTTACACCGCCTAATTCAGAGATGCTTGCAACAGGCAACGAATAAGAGCTAATAACCTCACCATCAAAACACAAAGAATTATTATCATCAATTGTAAATTTATCAAGAATATCATCTTTGTTTTCGTGCGTGTGATAATCGTTTAGCTCGATTAAATTACTGCCGTTTTTTATGAATTGGTCTTGATTGAATAATTCGATATTATCCTTGTACTCTCCCGTATCGGTGAGAAATTTACTGCCATTTCCGTTTATGACTAATTTACTAAGCTTAATATAATCGTCACTTGATAAGCCTGTGAAAACCTTTTGTAAATTGCTTTTGGTTATTAACCATTCCTGACCTTCAACGATTATTAAAAATCTGTCAGAATCACTCATTGTTACAACATCTGATATATCACCTAATCGTTTTGTAGTATCACCCAATTATTTCACCTTCCTTTTATTCTTATGAAATATAATTCTTATTATCCTCATCAGTAAAGTATTTATCATCATTTGAAATATATTTTTCACCTAAGTTGACTTCAATTACTTTTAAGGTTGCACATCCTGATGGATGAATATTAGGATTCCAGGCTTGACAGGTTATCATATATCTTCCACTTTTTTCAAATTGATGACGAAAAACCTTAGTTTGATATTCTGTTTCCGTTTCTTCCGTGTAAACCTCACAGGTTTCACCTAAAAAATCCACTCCCATTGTAGTATGCCAGAAATCATATTCGCCAACAGGAGCGTTTGTAGGTCTGTAATAAATTTTAAATAAACTATATGAAGTTTGCCATTTATTATTGATAATCATAGTAAATAAACCATTTTCGTCAACTGTATAATCAAAAGTCGGTTCTTTTAAAACCTTGGTACTGTAAGTTTTTTCCCCGACCTTCAATCCTGTTACTGAATATTCATCAGCACAAGTATAATAAGGTTCAAGCTCCATTGTAACAGTGCCGTCTGTAAAATTATTAGTCCATTTCAATAAAGTATATACATCTGTTTCGTTTGTTAAATGTGATTTATATTCTATTCTTCTGCCAACAGCTTTATCCGAAGCCTGATACATTGATAAATATTTATCTTCAAGAGTAACCGTTAAGGTTTTTGAAGCTCTGCAACTTGCAATAGTTTTCCATTTTGCTTCATTAAAAGCTTCTTCCTCTGTTGTTATATTGTCATCATAAATAACTTGTTTATGTGTACCGATTTGTTGAACAGAATATGTTTCGTTACCACCGTGCAATCTGATAAGCCTATTTTCACATCGAGGACAAATACGTTTCACTTCGGGCGTATATAATCTTTCAGTAGAAAAATCAATTCTTTTACCACAATTTGGACATATAGCCTGATAGCTTGTCATATAATAAAATCCATAAGTAGCATTATCTCTACCCCAGACTACTGTGAAATTTTTTATGTTTTCAAGGTTTATGTTCCATTGTTCCTCTATAACAAGGTCATAAAATTCTCTTGCCTTGTATCGTACACAATTTTCTCCACCTTCAAGCCAAGCTAAAGCCATTTGTTCAAAATGAAGAACTCTATCGGTATCAAAATACATATATTGACGAGGGTATAAATCTAATATTTTCTTGAACATATCGTATAAATATGTATCTCCGTTGAACTCTAAATCATAAGGCAACATTTCATAATCATTTTGTAACATCACTACTGCGTTTTTAATTGGTATAATCTGAGCATAATCGCCAATCATAACCTTTAACAAAGAAGCAGTGCTTGTAAAAGAAGAATTAGCACCAAATACATTGGTAACACTATAATTGCTTAATTTATTTACATCTGTTTTATATTGGTTACAATATTTACTATAGGCTTCGCTCCATATTTCAGATACCTTATCTTTATCATCAGATTTTACATTTGCTGATAATAAATTAGCGAAATAATTATTATATTGCAAATCGATTAAAGAATAATTATTCTTTCCCTCAATTAAAACACCATTAGAATATGTTGCCACATCTCTCTTATCTTTTAAAAAGTCAGGATCATTATGGTCCATTGAATCATAAAAACTATATTTAGTATGACTTATACTCTCAAACCAATGGGATAAATGTCCACCACGGCTTTCAGTGAAATATGAAAGCATATCTGTACAGGAAATATTAAATTCTCTTGTTTCTGCATTATAAGTTGACGAACCACTATTCGGCACAAACCAACCAAGAATTGATTGTGACGGGTCAGAAGCATAAACACCATTATTATTCCAAAGACCAATATGGTCACCCCAGTTATACATAGGGTATCTGTCAATATCATTAGGATAATAATATTTTTTTATAACTCTAAACCAAACGTGTTGCCAATATATACTATCATTCGCATTCACTATGAATTTACTGTTTTTGTCAAGTATTATCGAAAATGAACCCGAGGTACGCATATCGCTTGTGCTATCCAATGTTATATTCGCAGATGTTATCTGTCCGTCAAGGTTTCCGACATAATAAGGTTGCCCAAATTCCATTAATTCACCATTAATTACACTTACACCCTGTGTTCCCCAATCGTAATCAATGAAATAAACCTCAATTTCCAAGTCAATAGCCGTAGTGCCTTCAGGGTGAGAATCGGGCAAAAGATAATCAGTACCGATTTTTTCAAAAGCACCAGTTTTTTTATCCCATAATACTTCAGCCATTGTCTACCACCTTTTCATTAACAGGTTTTCCGCAATTAGGACAGTATTTGGTGGAAGGAACTATCTGTTGATTACAATTAGGACAAACTAACTGCTCCGCTTCATATATTCTATCTCCGCATTGATGCCAAGAAAAAGAAGCATTTGAAACAGGGTCATCAATCGTATGGTCAACTTCAACATTAATTTCGCCTAAAACAGTTATCGGTAAAATAAAAGAATTGCTAAGATACATCATTTTAGTAAGTCCATTATGCAACCATTCAACAAAACCGATCCTGAAATCAGCGTCCCCCCAAGAATAATCGTGAATACATTCACCATTTTCGTTATTTTCAAACGCTCCCGATAACGTTCCAGACCAATAATTGTTTTTTCCTATAATAATCGAATGAGGATATTTACTGCTTATCGGTTTATGTGTTTGTATGTTAATATTATGTGTCAATCCTTGCTTCACATCGACCTCTGTGTAATAGATTTTACCTGTAGCGTCCGTGAGCTTTACACCATAAAATTTTTCTGTATCTGCCATATTTTCACCGCCTTATATATCCCAGCCCTCAAATGATACTTCCGTTCCGTCAGGAAATGTCATTTTAGTAACTTCTTCATTATCTGTGCCTTTGTTTTCAACAGTAAACTTATATTCACTCACTATTTCATAAACCTTGCCATTGGTTTCTATTTTTCTATGCTCAATAAATGATGTTTTTTCATCATCATAAACTATTTTATATGGTACAACCCTTTTTACAACAGGTTCAATAAACATTCTATTGCTGTTGTTTTCGGGAACATAAACCTTAACTCGTTCACCAATTTCGTGAACTAATCCATCGTTTAATTTAATTATTTTTTCAGCACCTATTCCGTAACGAATTTTGTATTGTCCGAATTTTACATCGTCAATTTTCGTATCAGGTTCAAATAAAATATCAGAGATTATTCCTGAATAGGTTTTATCATAAGGTGCATTATTAATTCTTTGTGAAACAAGTCTATCAACAGACTGTGCCATAATTTCTGAAATACCATTTGCCATAATTAATAGACTTCCTTTCTGTTTTATTTTATATAACAAAAACACCTTTTTAGAGATTAAAAAAGGTGTTTCAGTCTGTCCAAAAA
>CAYXQG010000063.1:0-8789 GCA_964467405.1 uncultured Acetatifactor sp.
TTTCTGGCTTGCTTTGTATACATAATACTGGAACGGGCAGGTCATTGGACGGAGTGCAAATACTTCCTTATCCTTTTCCTCGTCACCCAGTACAAACATACCCTCTTTATAATGATCCCAATGTCCTGAAATCTTATACAGATCACTCTTTGCCATCAAAGGAGTCTTAGTACGCACATAACCGCGCTTCTCTTCCTCATCCTCGATCCAGCGCTGCATGGTCTGGATCATCTTCGCTCCCTTAGGCATTAAGAGCGGAAGGCCCTGTCCGATCACATCAACCGTCGTAAACAGCTCCATCTCACGTCCCAGCTTGTTATGGTCACGCAATTTAATATTTTCCAGATATTCCAGGTACTCATTCAGTTCTTCCTTCTTATTAAAAGCAGTACCGTAAATACGCTGCAGCATTGCATTGTCTGAATTTCCTCTCCAATATGCGCCTGAAGAAGAGATCAGCTTATATGCCTTAATATTCTTGGTGCTCATCAAATGAGGACCTGCACACAGATCCACGAAATCGCCCTGGCGATAGAAGGAAATCTCTGCATCCTCGGGCAGATCATTGATCAGTTCAACCTTATAAGGCTCCTGACGTTCTTCCATAAATTTAATTGCTTCCTCTCTGGGAAGTGTAAATTTCTCCAGCTTAGCGCCTTCCTTGATGATCTTCTTCATCTCTGCTTCAATCTTATCCAGATCTTCTCTGGAAAAAGGAGCATGGTCAAAATCATAATAAAAACCGTTGTCAATGCTTGGACCGATGGTCAGCTTTGCATCCGGGAACAGTCTTTTTACTGCCTCTGCCATAACATGTGCTGTGGTATGGCGGATTGTTGCCAGTCCTGCTTTATCATTTGCGGTCAGGATTGAGAGTTCACAGTCCTGATCCACGATCTCTCTCAAGTCTACTACCTTACCGTTTACTTCGCCACAGCAAGCCACTCTTGCCAGGCCTTCACTGATATCCAATGCGATATCATACACACTTTTGGCTTCTGCATACTCTTTTACAGAGCCATCCTTCAATGTAATCTTCATTATACAATCCTCCTGTTCTTGGCATTGCAAGAGTCAAAAAAATCCCTTGCAACAATAACTATTGCAAGGGACGTAATTTACGCGGTTCCACCCTACTTGCTTTGATGTATTACCATCAAAACCACTCATAAACTGTTTAACGGAAGTTACCCGGGCTGTATTAAAGCCACTCAGAGATGGTCTTCCTGTATCCCTCAAATAGGCTGCTTCCACCCAAATGCCGCCTTCTCTGTAATCTACTGATACAGTACTGTTCTCGTCAACGTTTTATATACGATTATATTATCCCCTTTTTTTTGCAAAGTAAAGTATTTTTTTGATTTTTTCAAAGAAATTCTTTACTGTTACAGCTTTTATTGCAGGCCTTTTAATGATATACTGTTTTTATCAGTAAAACATTGTATACGGAAAGGATTTAACAATGAGTATTTTAAAAAATCTGGAACCCGCACGGGTTTTTTACTATTTTGAAGAGATTTGCAAAATTCCGCATATCTCCTATCACGAAAAAGCTCTCAGCGACTACTGTGCAGCCTTTGCTAAGGACCATGATCTCTATTTTGAGCAGGACGAAATGGGAAATATCCTGATCATCAAGGAAGCTTTCCCCGGATATGAAGCTGCAGAGCCCATCATTCTGCAGGGGCATCTGGACATGGTAGGTGACAAGCTGCCCAACTGTCCCATTGATCTGGAAAAAGAGCCTATCTCTCTTCGGTTAGATGGCGATCATATTTATGCAGATTCTACGACCTTAGGCGGAGATGACGGCATCGCAGTTGCCTATGCGCTTGCTATATTGGAAGCTGATACCATCGCCCATCCCCGCTTAGAGGTTGTTCTGACCGTCAGCGAGGAAGTCGGTCTTTTAGGTGCTACAGCCATGGATCTGTCTTCCTGCAAGGCACGCAGACTTCTGAATATCGACTCAGAAGAAGAAGGCATCTTAACTGCAGGATGTGCAGGCGGCAGACGTGCTTTTGCTTCCATCCCCCTTACTTTTGTTTCCGGAAAAGGACTTGTCTGTGAAATTAAAGTTTCCGGTCTGCTCGGCGGGCATTCCGGTACCGAGATCAACAAAGGCCGCGCAAATGCCAATGCACTTATGGGACGTTTACTTTTATATATGAAAGGAAAGCTCTCTTACAGCCTGATTTCCTTACAGGGCGGTGTCAAGGAAAATGTCATTCCCAATCATAGCGAAGCCCATATTTTGTTAGAAGATACTGCACTGCCTGTTTTAAGAGATACTGTCTCTTCCTTTCAGGCACTTCTTTCTCAGGAATATGCAGTCTCCGATGCCGGTATCCGCATAGAATGCATACCCGAACAGGAAAAAGAGATTCCGGTCGCAGATGCTTCTTCACTCGAAGCGGTACTGACAGCCTTAAATCTGGCACCTAACGGTGTGCAAGCCATGAGCAAGGATTTACCTGATCTGGTGGAAACCTCCCTGAATCTGGGTGTTATGGATATCAACAATGCGAAGCTGGAGCTTTGTTTCTCCATCAGAAGCTCTGTTGCTTCTGCAAAGGACTGCATCTATCAGAAATTAGAGCAGTTAACCACCTTCTTAGGCGGCCGGATTGAATCTTCCGGAGACTATCCGTCCTGGTCCTACAACAGGACCTCTTCCCTGCGTGATACCTGTGTCACTGTTTACAAGGAAATGTACGGTACAGAGCCCAAAATCGATATTATACATGCGGGTCTGGAATGCGGCATCCTGTCTTCAAAAATAGAAGGACTGGACTGCATTTCCTTCGGTCCCAATCTTTATGATATTCATAGTCCCAATGAGCATATGAGCATCAGCTCCGTAGAACGCACCTGGAAATACCTGTTAGGTATTCTGGCTGCCAAATAAAGATTCCCATAAAAAAATCTGACAGACGATGTGTCCGTTTTTCTTTGAACGGACACACCTGACCTGTCAGATTTCTTAATCTAAATATACAATTTTTCCCTTCTCAATACCCTTGATACCAAGTCCGGGTTCATCAGAAACGGTAATCGTTTTTTCACAGAATACTGCTCCGCCGATAATCGGATCTTCACTGCAAAGCACAGGACCGTCCAGATCGATCTTTGTAATGATCTGTTTTGCACATGCCAGATGTACAGCTGCATTTACACTGATCTTTGCCTCCAGCATACATCCGATCATACACTCCACGCCATATACTTCTGCTGCAGATGCAATTTTTAAAGCATTGTACAGACCGCCACATTTCATCAGCTTGATGTTGACCATATCTGCCGCCCTCATCTGCATGATCTTCACAGCATCCTCCGGCGAAAATACACTTTCATCTGCAAGCACGGGTACATAGGAATGTTCCGTTACATATTTTAAGCCTTCAAAATCATGTCCCTTTACCGGCTGCTCTACGAATTCAATATTCAGTCCCTTTTCCTGCATACCATTCAGGATCCGTACTGCCTCCTTTGGTGTCCAGCCCTGATTTGCATCAATACGGATCAGTACATCCTTCGGCACAGCCTGTCTGATTGCAGAAAGTCTGTCTATATCCTTGGCTGATTCCTTTCCAACCTTTACCTTTAAGCAATCATATCCCCTATCTATCGCATCTAAAGCATCCTTAGCCATTTCCTCCGGCTCATTTACGCTGATCGTAATATCCGTCGTGATCGACTTTCTTGCGCCGCCCATAAGCTTATATACCGGAATATTGTACAGCTGTCCGTACAGATCCCAAAGAGCCATATCCACCGCTGCCTTCGCGCTGGTATTTTTCAGAATGCAGCTGTTGACCGCCATCATCAAGCTCTCAAACTCATCCACGTCCCTGCCCACGATAGTCTTGGCAATATGATCACGGATCGCGCCGATAATGGCACCGGTCGTATCCCCTGTGATAACTCCTGTGGGCGGTGCCTCGCCATAGCCGACATTTCCGGTATCCGTATATATCTCCACTACCACGTCTTCTACACTGTTTACCGTACGGAGTGCGGTTTTAAAGGGAACGCGTAACGGCACTGAAATCATTCCTAAACGAACTTTTGTTATTTTCATGCTTATAACCTCCAAAAGTATTTGCCCTATATTTCCATATATGTTAGTATTATTGTATACGAAACCAAATATTTTGTAAAGAAAAGAAGAGGAGGTTACTCTATGATTACCAATGGTTTTACGTACATTGCGGTTCTGATCTTCATTGCCGCACTGCTCCTTTGGCTGCAGAAGTATACAAAATGGAAATTTTTTGACTTCGTTCCGCCAATTGTTTTACTCTATTTGATCACTATGATCTGCTGTACCTTAAAGGTATGGGACATGGACGCTACCAAGGCGGCCTATTCCTCACTCAAGAATAATATTTTATTTGCAATGATATTCTTGATGCTCTTACGTTGTGATATCCGTAAGATTCTAAAGTTAGGTCCTAAGATGCTGGGTGGTTTCTTCGCCGCATCCCTTTCCATCGCAATCGGCTTTATTGTTACCTATGCACTTATGCATGGGGTATTAGGTGCAGATGCCTGGAAAGCGCTGGGTGCTCTCTGCGGAAGCTGGATGGGCGGTTCCGGCAATATGATCGCAGTTCAGGCCGCATTCGACATTGGAGAAGCTGATATGGCTTATGCACTTGTAGTTGACTCCATTGACTATTCAATCTGGGTAATGTTCTTACTTTGGGTCATTAGCTTTGCTCCTAAATTTAACAAATGGACCAAGGCTGATACAACCACTCTGGATGAAGTATCCAAGCGTCTGGAGGAAGATGCCAAATCCAATGATAAGCCTGTTACCTTTGTTAACCTCATGGTTTTATTGGGATTGTCCCTTGTAATATCTGCACTAGGCCAGAACTTTGGTTCCACACTCAATGGCCTTGCACCATTTTTAGATAAGTCTACCTGGACCGTATTATTTATTACCTTAGCAGGTTTGATCGGTGCCGTTACTCCTATCGGAAAGATGGCAGGCAGTACCGAACTTTCCAATGTAATGCTCTATTCTGTAGTTGCATTGCTGGCATCCCGCGCAAGCTTCTTAGAGCTCAATGATGCTCCTGTTTGGATTTTATCAGGCTTTATGATTCTTGCAATCCATGCAATCCTCCTTCTGCTTTTTGCAAAGCTTTTCAAGCTGGACATGTTCACTTGCGGTGTTGCATCCCTTGCTAACATAGGAGGTTCCGCATCCGCTCCCATCTTAGCCGGCGCATACAGCGGTGCTTTGGTTCCCGTTGGTGTTTTAATGGCTCTCATGGGATATGTGATCGGTACCGGCGGTGGTATTCTGGTTGCACATATTATGTCACTGTTTGCATAAAAAGTTCAAAAATAGTCTCGGACAGAATCTTCTATCCGAGACTATTTTCATTTCTTATAACGGTTTTACTTTGAAGCCACTCACACCAGGTTTCATAATATCTTCCCAATACATGGGAATCATCACTGGCATATTCAGCATTCAAGTTACCTTGTTCATCATCAAATAATACATTTATATCCAAGTACGGAAGTTCTTTTTCCTCTGCAAGATTTTCTATCTCTGCATTCATTCTATTGATGCTCGCATTATTGTAGATTGCATCATTTTCCGAACGGGTAATGGTTACGTGCATATTCGCGCACAAATAAAGGATCACGCCCGGCTCACTGTTTAAAAGTTCCTCCACAAAGGTACGATAACGCTCCACTGTCTGTGAAAAATCATATCCCAGCTCATTCATTCCAAGCATCAGATATATCTTACCATAATCCTTCTGTTCCAAAAAATCCTCCAGGGAAAGCTCCTCATCCCCAACAGCCATCCTGGTTTTGGGAATCGTATACACACTAAGTCCCGGCGTTGCAAAATAGTCTGCATTGTTAAGCGTACCATATTCCTTAAGCCCTACTGTTCTGGAATCTCCGATAAAAAGGGCATCATCAAAATAGGTACTGTCGCTTTCCGTTTCCACATATACAATACCCTCATCAGCCGCAGGGTCAGAAATGCTGCCATCCCGGGGATACTCATCCGGTGCAATGCTGACACCGGGTAATTCCTTCCAGCTTTCGCCATCATCAATATTTATTTCTTCATCCGCTTTAGGATCTTCATCCTCCTGTGACTGTTGTACCATATCCTCTGAAGCAGGACTCTCTTCTTTCTCCTCTTTCCCGGAACATGCCGTCAATGCAAGTAATAGAAGCAAAACTAAAATAAACGCTGTTCTTTTCTTTCTTATCATCATGATCTGCCCGTCTTCTGTCTATAAATATATACACATTTTTTAATTTTGTATGCCTGTTAATATAATTTTAACACAGAAATATTGCATTACCAGCAAAATTTCCCTTATATACATTTCATACTACATTTTCTTAAATTTCCTGTCAATGTGCAAATTACAACAGACGGATTATTTTTTCCAGATCAGGATTGCTTTAAACAGGTCTCCGTCAATATCAATCTTAAAGGTACCTCCCTGCAGCTGCGTAAAGCTCTTCACAATGGCAAGTCCCAAACCGCTTCCCTCTGAATTTCTGGATGTATCTCCTCTTACAAAACGCTCTGTCAGTCTTTCTCCCTCTACATTTAATTCTATGGCAGAAATGTTTTTGAATACGATCTGCACCTCCTGTTCTGTAGAAATCACATCCACATATACTCTGGAATTCGGCAGTGCATATTTTAATGCATTGCTCAACAGATTCTCAAGAATACGATATGTTTTTTGTCCGTCCAAAGGAAGAATGACCTTTTCCTCCGGCAAATTCCAGCGAAATACCAGATCACTGTCGGCAATCTTGTCCTCCATTTCCAGGCGGATCTGCTTCATCAGACTTACCACATCCACGTCCATAAGCTCCAGCTGTATATTTCCTGACTGTGCCTTGCTTACCTCAAACAGGTCCTCGATCAATACCTTCAAACGCTGCGACTTCATATCCAGTGTCTGAATATAATTTTGCTGCTGTTCAGGTGTATTGCCCGGCTGCTTTAACAAATTGACATAGGTGATGATCGCTGTTAAGGGTGTTTTCAGATCATGGGACACATTACTGATCAGCTCAGTCTTCATGTTCTGGCTCTTCGCTTCCTCTGCTACCGCCTTGGCGAATCCCACCTGTACCTGCTCCAGTTCTCTTCCCAAGGGTGCAAAGATACCCAGGTCCTCACTTAAACTGATCTTCAGTTCTCCTGCTGCCATCTGTCCGACCGCTCTAAGAACCTGATCATACTGTTCCAGTATCTGTTTTCCCTTTTTACATAATATTCCATAGAGCACCACCGAATAAATGACGGCTCCCAAGATACCGGCAAACCATCCACAGCAACAAAGAGCTACCAGCATAAAATTAAGACACACGATCTTCAGGATGCTTTTTCGAAGATTTTCCGTCAATTCAATTTCTGTCATAAAGCGGAAGAAACGTTTGCACTGTCTTCCCAACCACCGAAGAAAGATCACTCCCAACAGACGGTTTTTCAGATACATAACCGGATGACATAAGAATTGTCTGATACCGGCAACGGAAATATATTCCAAGAAAAAGAGCGATGCCCAGCCCAGGAAATTTAAAAACAATACTACATAATATACCGTCCGGTCCTCTATAGGATATCCAAGGATCTGCGCATGTCCCCAAAGCTGCTCCACTTCGATAAAGGTAGAGTGACACATTATTTCAAACATCAAATATGCACCGATCAGTCCCATGCCTATAACACAAACCATCAATTCTACCGGCATACAGAATAACTTCTCCCATCCTGTATTCAGTCTCTTGAAAAACGGCAGTATCAGCGCCACTGCTGCCACCACCATTGCCAATATTATTATGATCCAGATAGAACCCATTTCCAAATACAAATTCACCGGATCATAATAGTACCAGTAGGTACCGGCATACTCATCACTCATAATATTATTGTAACCATCAATAAATATACTATTCTCTGTCAAGGCAAATACTGCCTTAAAATTCTTAGGCACTACCTCCAAAGCATTCTGCAGGGCAAATACAAATTGTTCCCCCTCCTCATCGTCAGGGTTTGTATAGTACCTGGCATTCCGGTCATACTGCTCCATTGAAATTTTTGCAACCTTATAAAGATTCACATCATATTCCAGATTGGACAGATTTTTAAACTCAATCCCCGAAAGCTTTCCGTAGCGGTCAAATTCCATCGTCAGATAACCGCACACATCATTCTCCCGAAGACTTTGGAAATAGGACTCCGGCAGCTTCTCGCCGCTAAAGACCGGTTCAAACAGCCGGTCACTGTTGCCTGCCTCATACACAATATCCGGCTCATACTGCACATAATAACCTGCAGCAGCCTCTAATGTATAGAAGTCATTGATCCAACCATAATAATCTAATACCTCAAAATTAATCTCCCGCTGCTCTGCCTCCTGCAGCAATTTACCATACAGATAATAAGAGGCCTCCACTGCATAGTTTATGAAATTATCCTGTACAGAATACATGTCTGCAGCAGATGGCATCTCCTGAGAGCTGTATGTAGCCCCTATGTCCGTTTCATCCTGCTGTATGGTATTCTCTGCCAGCTTATGCTCGTACATTTCCCGTTGGTTCAGCATGACCTTTTCCATTCTCGGATACAGGCACACTAATATGAGAGCCGGCAAAATAACTGTTAGTGCTATAATGATCTTTGCTGTCTTACTGGATTTTCTCGATTTTGTATCCAACGCCCCACACCACCTTTAAATATTTTGGTTCTTTCGGGTTATACTCTATCTTCTCCCGAATAT
>CAYXQG010000064.1:0-4551 GCA_964467405.1 uncultured Acetatifactor sp.
GATGTATTCAGTATTGTGGATACTTATTTCATGCCCCATAGGGCATGAAATAAGTATCCACAATACTGAATACATCCTCCTTCTGAATCTTGCGGGATATGGTTGTATACATATCCATATCCTCCAGAGTCAGTGTTTCGATGGCGTCCTCGTCTCCTTTTCTGGCAGCCTGTATCAGCTTGGAACGGTTTACCGAATCATTACGCACCTTATTTTTTTGAAATTCATCCTTCTTGATGGGCATCATGATACTGCCGCTGTTTGAGAGTGCTGCAAGAGTCAGGGTAGTCCCCCGAACGGGAAGCTGCTCACAATATTTGGCTTTTACATAGGGAATCATATTCTGTAAATAGAATATGATGGAAATCCCTACATTAACATCATCACAGATACCCGCATAGGATTCCCTGGCCGCATGTCGTTCTACTGTCACATCTTCATAAGTAGTGATACCGGTGCCCTTCAGATAGGGATAGTAATATTCATAGATAAACTTATCCTCTTCATCAAATTCTCCGCAGACCGCAATACCCATATTTTCAGAGAAATTTTTGCAAAATTCACCCAACATGACACCATCATCATTTAAGGTGTAAGAGCGCTCATCAGCGGATGTGACAACTTCCTGTATTAAATTCTTAAGCTTCTTCCGGCTTGTATATTCACTGAACCCGATGGCTCTCATAAATTTATGCAAAAATTTCACCTTCTTTCCTGTTGTACAATGTATACGACCTTTTTACCGGGATTCTTGATCAGTCGATTGTTTGAATTAGTTTGCCTTGATAATGCTCTTTCCGCCCATGTAAGGTCTTAATGCTTCCGGAATATTGATGCTTCCGTCTTCATTTACATTATTCTCTAAGAATGCAATCAATCCTCTCGGAGATGCAAGTACTGTATTATTTAATGTATGCACATAGTAAGTACCATTTTCACCCTTGGTACGGATGCCAAGACGTCTTGCCTGTGCATCACCCAGAGTAGAGCAGGAACCAACTTCAAAATACTTCTGCTGTCTTGGGCTCCATGCTTCCACATCACAGGATTTTACCTTAAGGTCTGCCAGGTCACCACTACAGCATTCCAATGTACGCACCGGTACATCCAGGCTGCGGAAAAATTCTACAGTATACTGCCACATTTTATTATACCAATCCATAGATTCTTCAGGTTTACATAACACTACCATTTCCTGCTTTTCAAACTGATGTACACGGTATACACCTCTTTCTTCAATACCATGAGAACCAACCTCCTTGCGGAAGCAGGGAGAATAAGAGGTCATTGTAATAGGAAGACTTGCTTCGTTAACAATCTGTCCCTGGAACTTACCGATCATAGAATGCTCAGAGGTACCGATCAGGTAAAGATCCTCTCCTTCAATCTTATACATCATAGCTTCCATTTCTGCAAAGCTCATAACGCCGGTTACTACATTACTTCTGATCATGAAAGGAGGAATGCAATAGGTAAATCCCTTGTCGATCATGAAATCCCTTGCATAACTGATCATAGCAGAATGGATTCTTGCTGCATCGCCCATTAAATAATAGAAGCCGTTTCCACTGGTTCTGCCGGCTGCGTCCTTATCAAGACCATTGATGCTTGCTAAAATATCCGCATGATAGGGAACTTCAAAATCCGGTACTACCGGCTCACCGTATTTCTGGATTTCTACATTTTCATTATCATCCTTACCAATCGGCACAGAAGGATCAATGATATTCGGGATTACCATCATGATCTTGGTAACCTTCTCCTGCAGCTCTGTTTCCAATGCTTCCAATTCAGCAAGACGCTTTGCATTTGCTGCTACCTGTGCCTTCTTCTCTTCAGCCTCTTCCTTCTTACCCTGCGCCATCAAACCACCGATTTCCTTGGAAATCTTATTACGGCTGGCACGCAGATCATCTGCCTCCTGCTTAGCCTGTCTGCTCTGAAGATCAAGTTCGATCACTTCATCTACCAGTGCAAGCTTCTCATCCTGAAATTTCTTTTTGATGTTTTCCTTCACAACATCAGGATTCTCTCTTAAAAACTTAATATCTATCATAATTTCCTCCGTTCTGCCGACTGTAAACGGCATATAAGTTTCTCTTTTCTTTTCGACAAAAATATGTTACTTATTTTACCACTATTCTTTTGATTTTAAAAGCCCTTTTTACTCTTTCACTGCCGGCGGGGTCTTCATTGCAATTTCCAATGCCTGCGTTTCTTCTTTACCGAGAGTCAGCTTGCTCTGTCCTTTTTTTATTTCCTTTGTATAGCAATAGCAGCCTTCGGTACTGTGCACTGAATTAATAATAAATCCGTTGTCATTCTCATCCAACATTGCAAGACTGAAGCTGAGCTGTCCTCCCATTTGCTGAAAAGCATCATATTTTACCAGACCGACCTTTTGCAGTGTTCTTTCTGCTTTCTTATATAATACATAAATATCTCTCTTGTTCTTGTCTGCACAAACCTTCAAATACTCTGCATCCTTGTGAATTTCTGCAATACTCTCTTCCAGGCTGATTCCATCCTTTCCGTTTGTAAATTTCTGAATTCTTTTTTGCAGTCTGTTCACCTTTACCAAAAGAGTTATCATCAGACAGATTAGGAAGATTAGCAGAACTGCCAATAGGATAGACACTGCCATTTCAACTGTTGATAAATCCGCCATGCTAAATAAAATACTATATCTTGTGTACATAATTATTCCCTCTACCAGTATTAGTTGCCTAACATTTCTAATATTCTATCCAGATCATCATGGCTGTAAAATTCTATTTCAATTTTTCCGGCTCCCTGACCCTTTGCAGCAATAGCCACCTTGGTACCCAGCTTCTGCTTGAGATTTTCTTCTATTTCCAGATAAATTGCCTGCAAAGCTTTATCATCCGCCTTTTTCGGTTTAGGCGCCTTATGCAGATTTTTAACCAACTTTTCGGTTTCACGAACACTTAATTTCTCATCAAAGATTTTTTGTGCAAGTGTATGCTGTTCTTCAGGATCCTCTACAGCAAGAAGTGCTCTTGCATGTCCTGTGCTGATCATTTCATCGATCACCATCTGCTGTACTTTGTCACACAGTTTCAGAAGTCTGATGGAATTTGTAACAGCCGCTCTGCTCTTAGATACTCTCTCTGCTACCTCATCCTGCTTTAAATGAAACTCTGTCAAAAGCTTTTTATATGCCTGTGCTTCTTCTATGGGATTCAGATCTTCACGCTGGATATTCTCGATCAAAGCAATTTCAACGATTTCCTGCTCTGTATAATTTCTGATGATTACAGGAACTTCCTTTAAGCCGGCAAGCTTTGCAGCTCTCCATCTTCTCTCACCTGCTATGATCTCATAATAATCCTTTCTGTCCTGTACCAATATTGGCTGCAACAGTCCGAACTGCTTGATGGAGTCCGCTAATTCCTGTAATGCATCCTCATCAAAATTCTTTCTCGGCTGCTCTCTGTTTGGCTCAACCTTTGTAATCTTTACGATTGTTTCAGGTCCTTTTTCCTTTTCATTTGTATTTGTATTCTGTTCTTCCTGCTTTGTCTTTGCTTCTCCGACAATATTGGGAATCATAAGGTCCAAACCTTTTCCCAATCCTCTTCCTTTTGCTCCTGCCATCTTAACTTCTCCCTTCCTTATCTTCTGTTCTTTCTGATCAATTCTTCCGCTAAATTCAAGTATGATTCTGCACCTGAAGATTTCGGATCATACTTGATAATTGGCATACCATAGCTGGGAGCCTCTGCAAGTCGAATATTTCTGGGAATTAATGTCTTAAATATGTACTGGTTCAGATTATTTTTCACATTTTCTACTACCTGCATGGAAAGATTGGTTCTGGAATCATACATTGTGAAAACAACACCCTCCATTTCCAGTGCCGGATTCAGTCTTTCCTTTACCAGATTGACTGTATGGATCAACTGGCTCAATCCTTCCAGGGCATAATATTCACACTGAATCGGTACCAAAATACTGTCCGCTGTAGTCATTGCATTGATCGTCAGCATATTTAAAGAAGGAGGACAGTCTATTATGACATAATCATAACTATCTATCACATAATCAACAGCATTTCTTAAAATGAATTCCTTCCTGTCAACACCGATCAGTTCGATTTCTGCTGCTGCTAAATTTACATTAGATGGAATAACGGATACATTTTTTATAACATTATCAATAATACAGTCCCTGATACCACATTCCTCCAATATCAGTTCGTATATAGTGTTTTCCAATTCATTTTTTTCTACACCAAATCCGCTTGTAGCATTTCCCTGTGGATCCGTGTCGATCAATAATACTTTCTTACCTTTTTCTGCTAATGCAGCAGATAAGTTGATAGATGTGGTTGTCTTACCCACTCCACCCTTTTGGTTTGCAATTGCTATAATTTTTCCCATATGTCTATCACCTTTCATTTAGGATTCCTTCTCTTATTTACATATATCTCCGTATCCCGTGTAAGCTTTCTTCTTCTATAGCTCACAAACACGTGCTTCGCAATATGTTTGTTCGCTATTCGCGTGGAAAACCAAATGGCTCCTTGTG
>CAYXQG010000064.1:4651-8756 GCA_964467405.1 uncultured Acetatifactor sp.
TGCTTCGCAATATGTTTGTTCGCTATTCGCGTGGAAAACCAAATGGCTCCTTGTGCCGCTTCTTTCCTTCTTCTATAGCTCACAAACTCGTGCTTCGCACTCCTTATATTGCTTCGCAATATGTTTGTTCGCTATTCGCGTGGAAAACCAAATGGCACCTTGTGCCGCTTGGTTTTCCTTCGCGTACATTATAGCACTAAATAGGGGAGATATCTATATTAAAGTGACTTAATATTTTGTTTTTGGGAAGGTTTGTACTATTTGTGTTATGTTTCACGTGGTCATAGTTTCAATGTTTCACAGATTTTATCACAACATATTGGGGTAATAATGTTTCACGTGAAACATTATCTTGTGTTTCATTGACTGACCGAGACAAAACGTTGGCAATGTTTCACGTGAAACATTGCCAACAATCTTACACTAATGGTTCTTTAGCAGGGAGACCGGCCTTTCTTGGAAACTTCTTAGGAGTCTCCTTCACTTTCTTTATGACTACCAGATTTCTGTATATATCTGAATCGGGTAAATAAAATTCTTCACTTCTGTCCAATTTACCTCCTAACAAAGTGATTGCATTTTTTGCATTGTTCATCTCCTCACCAATCTTCTCAGATTTGTAGGAAATAAATTTTCCTCCTACTTTTACAAAGGGCAGGCAATACTCTGACAATGTAGACATATTGGCAACAGCTCTGGAAACACACAAATCATATTTTCCACGCAGCTTATCCGGCTTGGCAAAATCCTCTGCTCTTCCATGTACAGTATCTATTCCACTTAGTCCCAACTGTGTGATCACTTCATTTAAAAAATTAATTCTCTTATTTAATGAATCCAGAAGTGTTACCTTTAAATTAGGATAGGCAATCTTCAAAGCAAGACCCGGAAAGCCTGCCCCTGTACCAACGTCTATTACGGTTGCTTCTCTGCTTACATCATATGTTTTGATCAATGACAAACTATCTACAAAATGCTTCTTCATCACTTCATCATATTCCGTTATAGCAGTCAGGTTCATAAACTCATTCCACTCTACAAGCAATTCATAATATTTTAAAAACTGATCGATCTGATGCTCAGATAATCTTATATCAAGTGCCGACAGATCCTTTTCAAATTGAATGGTATCGTATTTCATATTATTTCCTTTATTATTTTCCAATATCACTGGTTAGTTGATTATTTATATATTTTATATGTTATATAAATATTTTGAATTATGAACGGTGAATTTACTCATTTCTTACCTTATTATGATTAATATGCTCCAAATAAACAAGCAGTACAGATATATCTGCCGGTGAAACACCTGATATACGGGATGCCTGTCCTACGGAAACCGGACGGAATAATTTCAGCTTCTGTCTTGCTTCCAGTCTCAGAGAAGGTACATCGTCATAATTCAGGTTTTCAGGAATCAGCTTCTTCTCCATCTTCTTGTACTGTTCTACCTGGCGCAGCTGTCTGACAATGTAACCCTCATATTTAATTTCAATTTCAACCTGTTGGATCACATCCTCCGGCAGTCTGCTCTTACCACACAACTGATATGAAAATTCTTCTCTTCCCTTATCAATTTCAGCAATTTCATCATAGCCAAGCTCCGGTCGGCATATTAATTCTGCCAAGGAAGCTGCTGTTTTAAGTGTAGAGCTTCCATGCTGTTCCAAAAATGATTGTACTTCCTTATTGGCACCTACCGTAACGGTTTTCAGTCTTTGGATTTCCTTCTGAATGCGTTCTTCCTTACACAAAAGGGCATCATACTGCTCTTTTGAAATTAATCCTATCTCATATCCCTTCTTGCGAAGTCTTCTGTCAGCATTATCCTGACGAAGCAACAAGCGGTATTCTGCTCTGGAAGTCATCATACGATAGGGCTCTCTGTTATCCTTGGTTACCAGATCATCGATCAGTACTCCTATATAGCTTTCTGACCTGTCCAGTACCAAAGGTTCTCTTTCCAAAACAGACATGGACGCATTGATACCTGCAATCAAACCCTGTGCAGCAGCTTCCTCATAACCACTGCTTCCGTTAAATTGTCCTGCACTGAATAATCCCTTTATATTTTTAAATTCAAGAGTCGGATACAGCTCCCTTGCATTGATACAATCATATTCAATAGCATATGCATTTCTGACAATCTTACAATTCTCCAGACCGGGTACTGTTCTATACATTGCTAACTGTACATCCTCCGGCAAGGAAGACGACATGCCACCTACATACATTTCATTGGTATGTATTCCCTCCGGCTCAATAAAGACCTGATGTCTTTCTTTATCAGCAAACTTTACCACCTTATCCTCTATAGAAGGACAATATCTCGGACCTGTACCCTCGATAATACCTGCATAAATAGGAGAACGGTCCAGATTACCTCGAATGATCTCATGTGTCTTTTCGTTGGTATAAGTTAACCAGCAGGAAACCTGTTCCTTCTGCACAGATTCCGGATCTGTAGAAAAGGAGAAGGGAACAACTCTTTCGTCACCAAACTGCTCCTCCATCTTGGAAAAATCAATACTTCTCTTATCCATACGGGCAGGTGTGCCTGTCTTAAATCTGCGGATTTCTATGCCCATGTTCTTCAGGGAATCTGTTAAATAATTTGCTGCCTGCAGCCCATTAGGACCTGTATAGGTAATCGCTTCTCCGCATAAACATCTTGCCTTCAGATAAGTACCTGTACAAAGAATAACAGCCTTACATTCATAAACTGCACCTGTATAGGTCTTTACTCCCTTGATTTTTTTCTTTAAGGATGCAGAATCTTCTCCGTCCTTTTCCGGCTCTTCTTCCCACAGTATCTCACAAACTTCAGCCTGCTTGATGGTAAGATTCTCCTGATTTTCCAAAACTGTACGCATGGATCTGGTATAATCAGCCTTATCAGCCTGTGCACGCAAAGAATGTACAGCCGGTCCCTTGGATACATTTAACATTTTGGATTGAATAAAGGTTTTATCAATATTCTTGCCCATTTCTCCGCCTAAAGCATCCAATTCTCTGACCAAATGTCCCTTAGAGGAACCACCTATATTGGGATTACAGGGCATCAGAGCAATACTGTCCACACTCACTGTAAAAATAACAGTTTCCAATCCCAGTCTGGCACTGGCCAAAGCAGCCTCACAACCTGCATGACCTGCACCTATTACACATACATCTACTTGTTCTCTTATTTCCGGCATAATCTCTTCCTCGTCTGTCCTTATTACTTACCCATACAAAACTTAGAGAATATTTCATTCACTAAGTCTTCTCCGACCTCTTCTCCGATAATAGTTCCCAAAGATGCATAAGCACTCATTAAATCAATGGAGTAGAAATCCTCAGGCATATGATCCTCTAAGCTTCTTACTACCATTTTCAAACTGCTCTCTGCATCCATTAACGCTTCCTTATGGCGCATATTTGTAATGATCACCTGATCATTGGCACGTATTTCTCCCTGAAAGAACATTTCCTTAATTGCATCTTCAAATTCTTCCATGCCTTTATTTTCCTTTGTAGAGGTACGGATAATCCTTACTTCCTTCTCATTAAAATAACGAAGGATTTCTTCTTCATCCACTACTACTTCCAGATCCGACTTATTCATCAATATGATGACCTTCTTTTCCCTGATCACAGAAATAATATCCCTGTCACTATCATCCAGGGGTACGGAAGAATCCACTACATACAAGATAAGATCTGCCTTACCTGCAAATTCTTTGGCACGTTCTACTCCTATCTTTTCTACGATATCCTCTGTATTTCGGATACCTGCAGTATCAATGATATTCAATCCTATTCCATGCAGTCTGATGGATTCCTGCAGCACATCCCTGGTTGTTCCGGCTATATCTGTAACAATAGCTCTTTCCTCTCCAACCATTCTGTTCAAGAGAGAGGATTTCCCGGCATTAGGCTTTCCTACGATGACCGTATTGATACCTTCCTTCATCATCTTACCATTATCTGCAGAAGAAATCAGCCTCTCAAGCCTCTTAAGTAAGGAAACCATCTTTTCACTAAGTCTTTCCTCATATCCTTCCAGACTGATATGCTCCGGATCATCCAATGCCAATTCAATAAAAGCAATCTCATAGAT
>CAYXQG010000065.1:0-556 GCA_964467405.1 uncultured Acetatifactor sp.
AGGGGAAGTGAAATGACAGTAATACTGTGCTGCCAATCCGAAATGTCCTGCACTTTCCGTGCTGTATTTAGCCTGTTTCATGCTCCGCAGCGCCAGACGGCTGATCATAGCCTCCTGAGGTGTACCCGCAATCTTATCCAAAAGCTTTTGAATCTCCTTGGGATGTACCTCATCTCCCGAAACCTTACTTCCTTCCTTTCCCATACTCTTCATATAATATCCGAAATTACGCAAAAAGGTAACCAGCTTACGGATCTTATCCTCATCCGGGGTATCATGCACACGATAAACAAAGGGAATCTCCAGCCAATAGAAATGCTGTGCTACTGTTTCATTCGCAGCCAACATAAAATCTTCTATGATCATGGTGGCCACATTTCTTTCATAGGGTCTGATTTCTACCGGGGTTCCGTTTTTATCCAAAATCACGGGCGTTCCAATGTGCACGGTCGCAACTAAGGCGGTACTGGGTGAATCTTTGAAGGAACAGGGTTATACGCCTGGTTATCATCCGGAAGAACCTGGTCATGTATATGTCAAGGCACCGGTTTTCTCC
>CAYXQG010000065.1:566-8708 GCA_964467405.1 uncultured Acetatifactor sp.
AAAATGATCTTAGACTCCGGAAAATCAAAATCAATTGCGCCCCTTTTTCGTCTTTTCTCTCTAAGGAGCCCCGACAAGCTTTCCATGCAGCGAAGCATTTCCTCAAACTCCTTATATGCTTCATATTCAGGATACTTTTCAAAGACCTTTTCCTCTGTCAGGACCGCTTTTACCGCCGTATAACTCATACGTTTATCCACACATATAACAGATTCGCAGATCTCATAATCCGTAATCTCACCACTTCTGTCAATGGTCATCAGACAGCTCAATGCAAGTCTGTCCTCTCCCTCGTTTAAAGAGCAGATACCATTTGACAAAATATGGGGAAGCATGGGAATGACCCTGTCCACCAAGTATACACTGGTGCCTCTTTTCAAGGCCTCTCTGTCCAGTGCAGAATTCTCCTGTACATAATTGGTTACATCTGCAATATGCACTCCAAGATGATACTTTTCTCCGTCAAAATCCACGCTGACAGCATCATCCAGATCCTTTGCATCCTCGCCGTCAATGGTGACCATGGTAACCTTTCTCAGATCCCTGCGTCCTGCCCGGTCCGCTTCCGATACCTCTTTAGAGACTCTCTCTGCCTGATTTAATATCTTTTCTCCAAACTCTGCGGGAAGCTCATGGGCCCTGACCACTGACATAATATCCACACCGGGATCATTGATATGGCCCAGTATCTCTACTATCTTTCCTTCAGGACTTTTCATTTCCGTTCCATACTCTGTAAGTTCCACAACCACCTTATGACCGCTTACCGCGCCCTTTGAGCGCTCCTTTGGAATAAATATGTCCCTGGAAATCTTATTATTATCAGGTATTACAAAGCCAAAATTTTTGGAGCTTTCATAGGTTCCCACAAGCTGCGTAATGCCCCTTGCAAGCACCTTAACCACCTGCGCTTCTTTCCTTCTTCCACTCTGCTCCCCCAAAAGAGTAATTTGTACCGTATCCTTATGGAAGGCACCATTTACCTTCTCCTTTGGTATATAATAATCCTCTTCCTGTCCCTCGATCTCCACAAAGCCAAAGCCCTGGCTATGTCCTATAAAGGTACCCGTTAAAAGCCTTCCGTTGGATTTCATATATTTGCCTTTCAGCGTAAGCATTAATTTACCTTCTGCCAAAAGTTCTTCAAGGATTGCCTTAAACTCGTCCCTGTCTTCCTTAGAAACCTGCAGGAACATTGCAAGCTCCTTTTCCTTCATGGGAACATATAATTCATCTGCCACAAGGTCGCAGATTACCTTTTTTCTTTTTTCTCTGATTTCCTTACTCATAATTACCTCATAAAAGAGTCTTCCGTTAAAATGTCACTTTCAGATATCTTTTCCGAATAGAAAAAAAGACACCCTTACGTCTAAGAGTGTCTTTCGTACATTTCTTAAAATACATTTAAGTTCAATACTACAGCAAGAACAATAAATAAGATTGCACAAATCTTTGTAAGCTTCACAAGCATACCTTCCATGGAACGACCCTTGTTCTTACCCCAGTAAGTCTCAGCAACTCCGCTGATAGCTCCAAGTCCTTCTGATTTACCTTCCTGCATCAATACTAACACCGTAAGAGCGATACAAACCAGTATAAATAAGATTGTTAATATAATTCTAAAAGCTCCCATATCACACCTCCTACCACGCGAGCGTTTCTCTATTCTGAAATCCATCCGTACAACAGATTCACAAAATCAAGTCATACAAGAGTTATATTAACATAGAAGTATCAGAATTTCAACAACTTTTCCAACAATTTGAAGAAAAATTATTTTATCACATTGATTTCCTGTTCGATCCGAAGCAACCTGTTATACTTTGCAACTCTCTCGCTCCTGCAGGGAGCCCCTGCTTTGATCCAGCCTGCATTCAATGCCACTGCAAGATCAGCTATTATCGTATCCTCTGTTTCTCCTGAACGATGAGAAATAATGGTCGAAAAGCCATGCTTTTTTGCCAAAGCAACTGCATTTAAAGCCTCTGTCAGGGTACCGATCTGGTTTACCTTGATCAGGATTGCATTACCTGCCTGCTGTGAAATGCCCTTCTGCAGCCGCTTCTCATTGGTTACAAACAGGTCATCTCCCACAAGCCGCACCTGATTGCCAAGATGCTTTGTCATAAGCTGCCAGCCCTCCCAATCCTCTTCATCCAATCCGTCCTCAATGGATATGATGGGAAACTCCTTTATCAGTTCCTCATAATATCCGATCATTTCAGAGGTTGTTCTGGTAATTTTCCTTCCTTTTAGAGCACTTTCTCCGGGAAATCTGTAGAGGCCGCACTCTTTATCATAAAGCTCACTGGCTGCCGCATCCAGAGCGATCTCCACATCCTTTCCCGGTTTGTAGCCACAATACCTGATTGCCTCGACCATCAGTCTTAATGCCTCTTTACCATCAGCCAGATTGGGAGCAAAGCCTCCTTCGTCTCCCACACCGGCAGAAAGTCCCCGGCTCTCAAGCAGCTTTTTCAGATTATGATAGATCTCCGTGCAGATACGAAGGCCCGTCGAAAAACATTCTGCGCCGACAGGTACGATCATAAATTCCTGAAAATCCACTGTATTGGATGCATGCCTTCCACCGTTTAAGATATTCATCATTGGCATAGGAAGCTCCCTGCCGTTTATCCCACCCAGATACCGGTACAGGGGAAGCTCAAGTGCCCCGGAAGCTGCCCTTGCTACTGCCATAGAGACTGCTAGTGTAGCATTTGCGCCCAGATTTTCTTTATTTTCTGTCCCATCCGTTATGACTAACAGGGAATCTATCCGCGCCTGATTAAAAGCATCCTGTCCAAGCAGGACCGGTGCAATCTTCTCATGGATATTTCCGACAGCACGCTCTACTCCCCGTCCCAGATACCTTTTTTCGCCATCTCTAAGCTCCACAGCCTCATACTTACCCGTACTTGCTCCTGAGGGCACAGCTGCGCAACCCTCATACTGTTTACCTGTTTCCGCATTTTTAACAATGATCCTTGCCTCCACGGTAGGATTTCCTCTGGAATCCAGTATTTCTCTTCCGTATACGCCAATGATTTCCAAATACATATAAAAACCTCCTTATGTCCACTTTCTAACAGTGTATCCATAAGGAGGTTGTCTTATTAATATTCCTTACCCGCTAAAATTTCCTTGTAATCCTGCAGATTCTTTGCAAGTAACGCCGGCGTATCCAGTCCGTAAGGACATTTTGCCTTGCACTGATTACAATGCACGCAGTTCTCAATAAGCATCATTTTAGCCTGCATTGCCTCTGTAAGCTGTGCCTGGGATGGTGCGCGTCGGATCATAAGGCTCATACGCGCACAGTTGTTGATCTCAATACCAACAGGACAGGGCATGCAATAACCGCATCCCCGGCAGAAATCTCCCAACAGCTCTGTCCGGTCCTTTTCAATGACTGCTTTAATATTCTCATCCATAACAGGCGGATTCTCTATGTAGGATAAGAACTCATCTAATTCACTTTCTCTCTGTATGCCCCAAATCGGCAGCACATGTTCAAACTGTGCCAGGAAAGCATATGCAGCAGCTGAATTATTGATCAGTCCGCCTGAGAGAGCCTTCATGGCAATAAATCCCATGCCGGCCTTCCTGCAGGCCTCTACAAGCTCCAGATCCTTCTGTGTAGCCAGATAACAAAAAGGAAACTGCAGGGTCTCATACAGTCCGCTTTCAATTGCTTCATGGGCAATATTTAAACGGTGATTGGTAATACCTATATGACGGATCATTCCTTTTTCCTTTGCTTCCAGCATAGCCTCATACAGTCCGCTTCCGTCTCCCGGCTTAGGGCAAAAAGCAGGATTATGGAATTGGTAAATATCAATATAATCCGTCTGCAAATTTGTAAGGGAGGTATTTAAATCCTTCCAGAAATCCTCCACTGTGGAAGCCATGGTTTTAGATGCCAGATATATCTTATCCCGCATTCCTTTAAAAGCCTCGCCAAGCTTCTCCTCGCTGTCTGTATAAAATCTGGCAGTATCAAAAAAAGTAATGCCATGATCATATGCTTTTCTTAAAAGCTTAACAGCCTCTTCTTTGGAAATTCTCTGTATCGGCAATGCTCCAAATGCATTTTTCTCCACTGTGATTCCTGTTGTACCCAATGTAACAGATGTCATAGATCCTCCTCCTGCTTCTTCTACTGCCTTTTCTGTTTATTTTCTGATCAGTAAAGACTTACCTGTCATTTCTGCAGGCTGCTCCATACCCATGATCTCGATCAGGGTAGGTACAATATCAGCCAGGCAGCCACCGTCCTTCAAGGTATATGCTTCATCATAATTTACTAAGATGAAAGGAACCTGGTTGGTGGTATGTGCAGTAAACGGTTCACCTGTTGTATAATCAACTAACTGCTCTGCATTACCATGGTCAGCACAGATAAACATTACTCCATCAACCTCTTTAATTGCTTCTACGGCTTTACCAACACATTCGTCCACTGCTTCTACAGCTGCAATGGCAGCAGCCTCCACACCTGTATGACCAACCATATCAGGGTTTGCAAAATTAATGATGATCACATCATATTTATCAGAACGGATTGCAGCAGTTAATTTGTCACAAACCTCATATGCACTCATTTCAGGCTTCAGATCGTAGGTTGCAACATCCTTAGGAGAATTTACAAGTACTCTGTCCTCTCCCTCGTTGGGTGTTTCCACACCGCCATTGAAAAAGAAGGTTACATGTGCATACTTCTCTGTTTCGGCAATACGAGCCTGCTTTAAATGATTTGCAGCAAGCCACTCTCCAAAGGTATTGGTAACAGAAACCTTGTGGAAGGCGGTGATCTTATTAGGGATCGTAGGATCGTAATCAGAGAAGCATACAAAGGTAATATCCTTGCGTACTCTGTCAAATCCCTTAAAATCGTCATCACAGAATGCTCTGGTGATCTCTCTTGCTCTGTCAGGGCGGAAGTTAAAGAAGATTACAGAATCCTTATCTTCCACAACTGCAACCGGCTTTCCGTTTTCTGTTACGCAGGTAGGCTTTACAAATTCATCTGTTTCTTCTCTGTCATAAGAAGCCTGAATTGCACAGATACCGCATTCAGCTGTAAGGCCCTCTCCCTTTGTCATAGCATCATATGCCAACTTCACTCTGTCATAGTTATTGTCTCGGTCCATTGCATAATATCTTCCCATTACAGATGCAATCCTGCCCACACCGATTTCTTCCATCTTTTTGGTAAGCTCAACTGCAAAATCCTTGCCTGATGCCGGAGGTGTGTCACGACCGTCTAAGAAGCAATGTACATATACCTTTTCAAGGCCTTCCTTTTTCGCTAATTCAAGCAGACCGTAAAGATGGGTATTGTGGCTGTGTACACCACCGTCTGACAATAAGCCCATAAGATGCAGTGCGCTATTGTTTTTCTTACAATTCTCCACTGCTTCTATAAGTGCCGGATTTTCAAAGAAGGTACCGTCCTGGATTTCCTTTGTAATACGTGTTAATTCCTGATATACAATACGTCCCGCACCCATATTCAGATGTCCTACCTCTGAATTACCCATCTGTCCTTCCGGAAGACCAACAGCCATACCGCTGGCATTGCCTCTTACAAAAGGACATTCCTTCATCAATTTATCCATAACCGGGGTCTTTGCTTCATAAACTGCATTCCCCTGTGCCTTTTCATTCAAACCATAACCATCTAGAATCATTAAAACAACCGGTTTCTTACTCATATTTCCTCCATCTTCCTGCCTGACGGCAAACAACTGGCCTTCTTCTTTACATGGCCAGACCCGTTTTTTCTTAAATTACAGCAGACTTATCCCAGTCACTGCATACGCGCAAATTATACACTTAATTTTCAGCCGGTGCAACTGCTAATTTATCCAAATCCTCATCTTTTCCTCAAAATATCCCCAATTAATGCTATTGAATTATTGTAAATTACTGTTATACTATCATAATAAACAAAAATGAATCGAGGTATCTGTATGCTCACACTTTTAGAAAAAATCTTCATTAAAAATAAAGAAAATATCCAGTCACCGGCTGTGCGTCAGACCTATGGAATCCTTTGCAGTGCCATGGGGATCTTCATTAACATTATTCTGTTTGCCTTGAAATTCTTTGCCGGTACCATCAGCAATTCCATTGCGATCACTGCAGATGCCTTTAACAACCTCTCTGATGCCGGTTCTTCCATCATCACACTTTTGGGGTTCAAACTGGCTGCCCAGAAGGCTGACAACGATCATCCCTTCGGACACGGACGGATGGAATATTTATCCGGTCTTGTGGTATCCATTCTGATTTTATATATGGGTATTGAACTGATCAAAAGCTCTGTGCAGAAAATTCTGACTCCCCAGGCTCCTGATTTTTCTCCCATTATCATTTTCATCCTGGCAGCATCCATTTTAGCCAAATGTTATATGGCTTTTTATAATCACAGAATCGGCAAGAAGATCAATTCCTCTGCAATTCTGGCAACTGCCACTGACAGTCTGAGCGATACGCTTTCGACCTTTGTTGTATTGATTGCAACACTGGTAAGCTATTATACTCCCTACTGCATCGATGGTTATTGCGGTCTCCTGGTAGGGCTTTTCATTATATGGGCAGGTATCAATGCTGCAAAGGATACGATCAATCCATTGCTTGGTATGGCACCCGATGAGGACTTTGTCAGACAGATTGAAGAGATCGTCACCTCCTATGACCTGATCATAGGGATCCACGATCTGATCGTGCATAATTACGGTCCCGGCCGTACCTTAATTTCCCTCCATGCCGAGGTTCCATCCGACGGAGATCTGCTTGCCATGCACGATACCATTGATCTGATCGAGCACCGTCTCCATGATGAGCTTCAATGCAATGCCGTGATCCACATGGACCCGGTATGCATTCATGATCCTTTAACCTTAGAGCTTAAGGAAATGGTAACAGGCATCCTTCACTCCCTGGATCCTTCACTTACCATGCATGATTTCAGAATTGTACCCGGTCCTACGCATACCAATCTGATTTTTGACGTAGTCACACCTTTTCAATATAAATATACGGATGAGGAACTCAGCCGCCTGATTTCTTCCCTGATCCACGAATACAAGCCAAATTACCATGCCGTTATTGAAATTGACAAAAAGTTTGCATGATTCAGCTGCCGGAACTTATTCACTTACATAATTTACAATACCGACCAGTTCACCGTCCGCTACACTGACGGTGGCCTCTTTCCCAATAAATTCATTGCTGACACCAATGGGAAAATCATTTGTCATAGTATAATCCGTAAGCTCGTACTTCATGCCGCGGATATTGACACCCGTTGCTTTGCTGCCGATACAGAACAGGGAAAAATATCCTTCCAGATTGTCACGCAGCTTTACTTCCTCATTCTTCATAACAAAGATCATACCGCTGCCATCCATGAGATATCCAACAGCATCATGTTTTTTCAAATACAGGAGGCTTTGGATATTCGCCATGGTATGCTCCAGCCGTCCGCCGGTACCTCCGTAGATTAGGAACCTGTCATAGCCCTTAGCCAGTCCAAGCTTCAGTGCCGCAAGCATATCAGTATCATCCTTCTGTGTAGAAAGCACTACAACCCTGTCGGGCACCTGCTCCTTCAATTTTAGGATTTCTTCTCTCTGCGTACTGTTGACGGAATCATAATCCCCCAATATCATGTCCGGTTCTATTTCCAACACTCCGCAATAATTAATACCGCCATCCACTGCAATGACGAAATCCTCTTCCTTAATATCAATATGTCCAACCGTCAGATCGCCGGCTCCTATTACAATACACTTTCCATTCATAAAACATTACCTCTGGCACTTTTATTTTCTTTATGCTATCATATCTCGTAGAGAAAATCCACCAGAAACATTCCAACAGGCAAATAAACTGTTGCACTGTAAAAGAGGCTGTCATGAACCGTATCTATACTTATGAAGAATTAAAAAGAATGCAGGTTATGGATAACCGCTACCGAAAAGCTGCAAAGGAATACTTTACCAGACGAGTAGAATATTACATACAACAGACAGGCGGCAGCTATACCCATATTACAATCCGTGATCAGAAAACACGCTGGGGCAGCCGCTCCTCCTCCGGTACCCTTTCCTTTAATTACAGACTCATGTATGC
>CAYXQG010000066.1:0-8693 GCA_964467405.1 uncultured Acetatifactor sp.
GATCAGTGTCAGCAATCGGTTTGCATTGGTATGGATTCCCTGTGCAAAACGCACTGTATCCTTCTCTGAAGCCATGCCTGTCTCAATCAATTCCGCATAACCGGAAATAGAAGTAAGCGGTGTTTTTAATTCATGAGTTACATTTGCCGTAAATTCCTGCCGCATTTTGGCACTTTTCAAAATATCCCTGTGCTGTTCCTGTATCATTTTGACAAAGGGCTCTAATTCCTCATAGCATGTAATTTCCTCATAATGATCCAGATTTTCCGCAAGCTGTTCAATCGGCCTCATCAAACTCTTTGTCAAAAAATGTGCAATGATAAAGGACATAATAGTCAGCACTGCCGCAATCACGATCATGCTTGGCAGAATCGCTGAAAAGAAACTAAAAAGACTCTGTGCATCCCTGGACACACGAAGTATATTACCTTCATCCAGCCTGATCGCATAATAATAAGTACTTCTGTCCAGAGTATCCGACATACGGATCGCCATTCCTTCTCCCTCCTGCACCGCCGAAACGATTTCAGGTCTGTCAGCATGGTTATCCATGGAATCTATATTGGCTGCCGTATCCAGCAATACCTTTCCTTCACTGTTTAAAAGTGTAATACGCAATCCGTCTGCCTCCATATGAGGCGCCAGGTCATAAATATTTTTGTCACTTTCATAATTTTCAATAAACTTGGCATATAACTTCAGATCATCCATCATCTGATTCTCAAATACCTTATTAAATGCCAGCGTCACAAATAGCATTGTTGCCAAAATTGACAACAATGCTAATAAAACAATTCTGATATTGATATTCTTCTTCATAGGAGAGCTCCCCTTATTCTATGCTCTGATTCATAATATAACCGACATTTCTGACGGTTTTGATCAGACTGCCTTCCTCTTTCAGCTTTTGCCTCAATGTCTTAATATGCATGTCCAGGGTTCTTGATTCACCCTCAAAATCAGTCCCCCATACCTTATCAAGGATCACCTGACGAGATGTAACAATACCTGCATTGGTCATTAAAAGCTTCAAAAGCTCATATTCCTTATAGGTCAGTTCACAGTTTTCACCATTCACCGTTACGGCATGACGTTCCCTGTCCAAAACCACCTTGCCGATACGAAGCTGAGCATCCTTGGCTTCTGCCTTACTTCTGCGAAGCACGGCCTTTACCCGGGAAATCAGTTCCATAACACCAAAAGGCTTGGTCATATAATCATCTGCTCCGCTGTCCAACCCCTTTACCTTGTCAATTTCAGAGGTTTTTGCAGTTACCATGATCACAGGGATAGCATCCGTTTCCTTTTGAGAACGAAGCTTTTTTATGATGGACAAGCCGTCTTCATCCGGAAGCATAACATCCAATAATATCAAGCTGGGAAGCGTCTTCTCCATCGCCTCATAAAACTGGGATGCCGTATCGAAACCGATCACCTGATATCCTGAGCTGGAAAGGGCAAAGGTCTCGATCTCCTGGATACTTTTATCATCTTCCACTACATATATCAATGCCATACGTAATCCTTTCTACGGCAGCTCATAGCGTCGCTCATAAGCAATTACCTTACTCTGGAAATCAATATTACTCTCCTGCTTTAACTCACTTACATACGCATGTGCATCAAACTCATCATCATTCACTTCCATCTGACAAAGAGCGATATTGGAACAATGATCGGATATTCTTTCAAAATTGGTAGTAATATCTGACAAAATAAAGCCTAATTCAATGGTACACTTACCCTTACGAAGTCTCTTCACATGTCTCTGTTTGATCTCCAGACTTAATCTGTCAATTACCTCTTCCAAAGGCTCCACCTGTGAAGCAAGCCCCAGATCCTCCTCCAGGAAGCTGAGCATGGTAAGCTTAACAATATCATGAATCGCATTCTGGAATACCTTCAATTCTTCCTTTGCCTTATCGGAAAACGCCAGCTTTTTGACATACATCTCCTCAGCTGCTTCCTTAATATTTCTGGCATGATCGGATATTCTTTCAAAATCCCCGATACAGTGCAGAATAACGGATGTGGTATGGCTGTCTGCCATGGACAGATTTTTGGAGCTTACCTTTACCAGATAAGAACCGATCTGGTCTTCAAAAATATCAATTTCACTTTCTAACTCGACTACCTTCAAGGCCTTAGCTTCATCATAGTCTGTTAAAAGCTCCATTGCAATATTAATGGACTCTTCTGCAAGCTCTGCCATTCTGCATGCAGCAGTACGGCTCTGTTCAACAGCATAAGCCGGCATTTCCAAGAAACGGGGATCCAGAATACTCAATGCACTCTGCACCTGTGACAGCTCCGCCACCTCTTCTCCGTCCGGAATCGTCATCTCGGCAAGTCTTACCAGCTGCTTGGAGAAAGGCAATAAAATAATCGTAGCCATAACATTAAATATACTATGCACAACTGCAATACCCCAGGCATCTGCCTGCATGCTCATAAACGGCAGTTCAACCACCGCATTGATCATATAGAACACAACCATAAATACGGTTGTTCCGATAATATTAAAATACAAATGAATCAATGCAGCTCTTTTTGCATTCTTGCTTGCACCGATGGCAGAGATCAATGCAGTCACACAGGTACCGATATTCTGACCCATAATGATCGGGATCGCTGCACTGTAGCCAACTGCGCCACTGGCACACAATGCCTGCAAAATACCAACTGATGCAGAAGATGACTGAATGACTGCTGTCAGCACCAGACCTGCCAGCAATCCCAGCAAAGGATTGGAGAATCTGGTCAAAATACTTGTAAATTCCGGTACGTCACGAAGAGGCTTAACCGCTGCGCTCATGGTATCCATACCGGTCATCAGAATTGCAAATCCCACCAAAATGGTTGCCATATTTTTCTTCTTCTCATCCTTACAAAACATAATGATCACAACACCGATCACAGCCAGAATAGGTGAAAAAGAAGATGGCTTCAGCAATCTGACAAAGAAGCTGCTGCTTTCAATACCGGAAAGGCTCAGGATCCAGGAAGTTACTGTCGTACCGATATTGGCACCCATGATAATACCTACTGCCTGTCCCAACTTCATGATGCCGGAGTTTACAAAACCGACTACCATAACAGTAGTTGCTGAAGATGACTGGATAACAGCCGTGACACCGGCACCTACCAAAACTGCCTTAAGCGGATTATTGGTTAATTTCTCTAAAATTTTCTCCAAACGTCCGCCGGAGGCCTGTGACAATCCGTCTCCCAGTAAATTCATACCGAACAAAAAGAGTGCCAGACCGCCTAACATGGTTAAAAAGTCAAAAAAATCCATAAATGTTCCTCACTTTACATTATCTGTTATTACTATTTACACAATCGCAAACACAATACAAGTTTAGCTTACGAGCCTAAAATGTACAACAAGTTATTGTAAAATCAATGTAAAATTTATGTAAAGTCCCAACCTTTTTTATAACAATCTGGTATCCTGCATATTACCTGTTTTCTGAAAAACAGCCCATTCACTGATATTCACTGCATGGTCTGCTATTTTTTCCACATATTTTGCCAACATCAGAATATCCACGATCTGATCTGCACCCATGGTATTTTCACGGATTCCGACCATCATTGCATCCTTGACCTTGTTAAAATACTCATCCACAACATCATCTCTGCTGATCACCTTTTTGGCAAGCTCCAAATCTCCTTCCACAAAAGCAACGGCTGCATCATGCACCATCTCCTTTGCCTCCTCCATCATAGCATGCAGAAGAGGCTCCCGTCCGGCACTGTAGGGCGGATCCAGACGCACAAACAGCTCTGCCATATCAGTAACATGATCTCCGATCCTCTCAATATCCGTTACCACCTTCAGTGCTGCAGAAACAATCCTTAAATCAGTCGCAATAGGCTGCTGTCTGGTTAACAGCGTTAAACACATTGCCTCAATACGTCTTTGCATATCCAAAAACTCTCTGTCCACTGTCAGCAGCTCCTCTAACTGCTCCCTTTTGTTTTCGGAAGCTGCCAATATTAATTTATCATAACTGATCTCAGCCCTTTCATTCATTTCTCTTACAGAATGCTTTAACTGAGACAATTCCTGTTCATATACGATTCTTGGTGACATTTTTTCTCCTTCCCGGCACCCGGCCGTCCCTTCTTTTACTCTATCAACCAAAACGGCCTGTAATATAGTCCTCTGTACGCTTATCCTTCGGCCTGGTAAATAATTCTGATGTTGCATTGCATTCCACCACTTCTCCTACCAGGAAAAATGCCGTATCATCTGATACACGGGTCGCCTGCTGCATATTATGAGTTACAATTGCCACCGTATATTTCTTTTTCAGATTTTCCATCAAATCCTCTATCTTCAAGGTAGAAATAGGATCCAATGCTGAGGTGGGCTCATCCATCAAAAGCACCTCCGGCTGCACTGCCAATGCTCTTGCAATACAAAGCCTTTGCTGCTGGCCTCCTGAAAGTCCCAATGCAGACTTCTTCAAACGGTCCTTGACTTCATCAAAAATTGCCGCATCCCTAAGAGCATTCTCAACGATTTCATCTAATTTTGCTTTATTCTTAATGCCGTGTACCCTGGGGCCGTAAGCAATATTGTCATAAATACTCATAGGAAACGGATTGGGCTGCTGAAATACCATTCCCACCTTCTTACGAAGCAGGGTCGGATCAACATTTTTATCATAAATATCCTCTCCGTCCAACAATACGGTTCCCTGGATCTTCACGCCGTCTACCAGATCATTCATACGGTTTAAGCATTTTAAGAAAGTAGATTTACCGCATCCACTGGGACCGATAAAGGCTGTAATGGCATGCTCTCTGATCTCCATATTGACATCCTTAAGAGCATGATTGGTACCATAATAAAGGTTAAGGTTTTTCACTGAAATCTTACTGTTTTCCATCTTTCCTCTTTCTCACGTTTTACGTGTTCTATACCGGGCAGTTTTTACGCCTTGGACAATTTTCCGGCAACCAGCTTTGTCAAACCGTTGATTGCCAATACAATAATGATCAATACACAGGCGATTCCAAAGGCTGCCTCATACTGTCCTTTCGTCATTTGCAAATACAATTCTACTGTAAGGGTTCCGCCTGACTGCATTGTTTTCTCAGCCAGCTTGGTCAGATTTTCACCCAACGATCCTGTCAGCTTCGGAAGCGTATAACCACTTCCTGCCGTATACAAAAGTGCTGCTGACTCTCCTACAATACGTCCCACTGCCAAAATAATACCTGTAACGATACCCGGCATTGCAGACGGCAGCAAAATGGTACGGATCATATGCCATTTGGTTGCCCCCATACCCAGAGCTCCGCTTCTGTAACTGTCAGGAACACGTCTTAAGGCCTCCTGGGTATTTCTGGTGATCAATGGCAATACCATAATACTCATTGTCAAAGCACCACGAAGAAGGGAATAGTCCAAATGCAGTGAATTACCGAAAAACATCAATCCAAACAGACCAAAAATAATGGAAGGAATACCTGACAGGGTCTCCGTCGTAAACTCAATTAAGGAAACCAGTCTGCCCGGCTTCGCATACTCATTCAGATAAATTGCGCCGCCGACTCCGATCGGAACTGCAATCAACAGCGTGATCACAATGATATAAAGAGTATTTACGATATTACCCAGAATACCGACAGTCTGCTTTAATGCGCTTGTAACGGTCGTTAAAAAGGTCCAATTTACTACCCGTATTCCTCTTGCAAAAACATATATAATAATTCCTGCTATCAATGCTACAGAAAAAGCAGCCGAAGCATAGATCAAAATTAACAGCAATACATCCGAGGGTCTTTTCCTTTTTTGTGTTAATGAAACTGCACTAATCATTTTCTAAAGCCCCTTTCTTTAATATTCTGTTCAAAACGATATTGATGATCATGATAAATGCAAATAAGATCAATCCGATGGTAAACAGCACTTGTCTGTGAACGCCTTCCGAATAACTCATTTCACTAACGATAGCAGTCGTCAGGAATCTGACCGAATTAAACGGAAGCGGCGGATTCACACTGCTTCCTGATACCAGACTGATTGCCATGGCTTCACCTATGGCTCTGCCGATTCCGAGTACAACACCTGTTATCACACCGGATTTTGCTGCCGGAAGAATGGACTTAAAAATTGTCTGAACCGGTGTTGCACCCAGTGCCAAAGATGCCGCCTTAATATGTGCCGGTACGGAACGGAGGGCTGTTTCACTGGTATTTACAACCGTAGGAAGGATCATGACTGCAAGCACCAATACTGCTGAGATCAGATTAGCTCCTCCGGTAAACTGATGGGTGGGAGAAT
The DNA here is from genome assembly GCA_964467405.1 of uncultured Acetatifactor sp. Taxonomy (GTDB): domain Bacteria; phylum Bacillota; class Clostridia; order Lachnospirales; family Lachnospiraceae; genus Acetatifactor. The sequence goes on from CAYXQG010000066.1 coordinate 6,302, forward strand.
CCTTAAATAAATACAGCTCTACCTTATACATCAAAGGATTTAACAGATATATACCCAGCAGACCATAAACCACAGACGGGATTCCTGCCAATAGTTCTACTGCCGGTTTCACAATGGAAGCTAACCTTTTAGGTGCCACTTCTGCCAGAAAAATGGCAGTAAATAAACTGATCGGAACACCGATCAGAATTGCCAGAAAGGTACCGACAACAGATGTCAGAATAACATATAAGATACCAAATTGGGGATCCTTTGCAGTAGGCTTCCATTCTGTTCCGAACAGGATTTCCTTCAATCCCACCTTAAAAATTGCCGGAGTACCTCCGATTATCATATATAATGTGATGGATACAACCGCAAGAACTGCGAAAGAGGCACAAATTGTAAAAATAATTTGTGCCACAGTCTCCACCACTTCTTTATTCTTTTTATTACTTTTCACTGAAGTATGTGTATGATTCATATTTTCCTTTCGCGACCATGTCGTTTCTGTTCCAAATATCTGAGCTTCAGGTACTGATCTTCTTATTCCACAGTGATCAGACCAACAGATGCTGCAACGCTCTGGCCTTCCTCACCGAGCACATATTCAAACCAAGCCTGTACAAGCTCACTCTGTTCGCTGATCTCGCCCTTAGTTGCCATTACAAAAGGTCTGCTTAAGAAATAATTTCCGGCCTGAATATTCTCAACTGTAGGTTCAACACCTTCCAACGCTACAGCTACCACAGTATCATTGATTGCATCCAGTGAAGCATAACCGATTGCGCCAGGAATGGATGCTACCTTAGCGATCACTGCACCGGTAGTATCTAACTCATTTGCATACTTACAGGCTTCTTCAACACCAACCAGCTCCTCAAAAGCACTTCTGGTACCGGAACCTGCCTCACGGCCCACTACAGTAATAGGTAAATTGCTTCCTCCTACTTCGCTCCAATTAGTGATCACACCGGTATAGATGTCAGCCAACTGCTGCTTAGAAAGATCTGTTACCGTATTTGCAGGATCAACACAAACTGCAATACCATCAATTGCAACAACATTTTCTACTGCACCGGCTTCCTTCTCAGCATCCTTTAAATTTCTGGAAGAATTACCGATATCTGCCGTTCCGTTCAATACTGCTTCTACACCTGCGGAAGAACCTACAAATTCTGCACCTACTGTCACATCCTGATACTCATTCATAAAACTCTCAGCCAATGCATTTGCAAGCTTCTCCATGGATGTACTTCCTACCATCTGGATGGTACCGGAAAGCTTTGTGGTTTCTTCAGGCTGTACAGTTGATTCCTCATTCTTATTTTCCGCAGATACCGTCTGTGAGCTCTGTACGTTCTCCTCTGAATTATTTTCCTTGTTTCCGCATGCACTCATGCATCCCATGGCAAGTACACATGCACCTGCAATTGCTAATACTTTTGTCATTCTCTTCTTCATAATAAAGTCTCCTCTTTTCTCTTTCTTTCCTACTCGTCTCTTGACTACATTCGTATCATAGCACTTCTAAAAAAGAGAAAATATCATGTTAAAGTAATGTCTTTGTAAGTTTTTTGTAAAATCCTCTATGAATTGATCGTTTCTAAAATACCATCCGCAATTGCCTGTGCTGTTTCAAAAAAACGTTCATCAAACATCCTATTGTCTGCATCCGTATTGATAAATCCCACTTCTACCAAGACTGCAGGCATCTGCGTTCTCCGAAGCACCACAAGGTTTTGTCTTTGGTTTACCCCCTGATTGATATAACCTACCTGTTCCAGTTCTTCATTGATATTATTTGCCAGGCGCGCCGCCTCCCCATACCTGCTGTATACCAAAGATTCAATACCAGTATACTGATTCGGTACAGGACTTGAATTTCGATGGATGGAGACAAAATAGTCAGCGCCGGAAGCATTCGCCTCCTGAGCTTTCTGCAAAGGTGACTCATAAATATCTGTAGTTCTGGTATAATATACATCCACACCATTTTCCTCCAAAATATTGCCGACTGCCAAAGTCAATGACAATGCATCGTCTTTCTCCCTGCGTCCATTGTACACAGCTCCCGGATTGCTGCCTCCGTGTCCTGCATCTAAAACTATTAAAGCCATAAAAAACTCCCACATATCCTATTATTATAGGTTATGTAAGAGTTCTTATTTTGGTTCCTCTAAAAAAATAAAAGCACTTTTTCATTTCCAACAGGGAAGTCTTTTGTGACATTACCATCCACCTCACACAAAGCCTCCCGGCATAACGTTCTCCCACAAAAATATGGGAATTATCAAAAAAATAGCTTGCCTTTTGCATAAAACTGTGTTAATATATTTTTTGTCGTGAGAAATGGCAATGCCGGCGTGTCGGAATGGCAGACGAGGCAGACTCAAAATCTGTTGTGGGCAAC
>CAYXQG010000067.1:0-8689 GCA_964467405.1 uncultured Acetatifactor sp.
GCACACCTCCCCATGGTGCTCTCTGTAAGCTTCATCATTGCCTCTGCTGCCATTTCCACTATATTTTGAAAGGTTCCCGGCACTTCGGCACCCTTTCGCAGAGCATGTCCGGCCACCATTGCAAAGACAATCAACAAAATGACTAAAATAAGCAGACAGACATGGGTCGTTGTGATCCATACCTTTTGTCCGAAAAAACTGTACGAAAAGATTCCGTGTACCATAAAATCAACGGAATCCGTCCCTGTTAACATCACCAGCATTCCCTTCCCTCCTCTTTTCCTTTTTTCTTTTCCACCTCTTTTAAAATCCTGTTACATATCCTGTGTATAACAGGATACAGATATGCGGCCACCTTTAAGCCCATGACTCCCAGAAAAACAAATAAGGGATTCAGGGAGCCTGTAAATAAAACAAGGGCAAAAAGTCCCACAATACCTCCATACCTGAGCAGATTGGAAAAAGCCAAAAGCTTCCATGCCTCTGGCCCGGCCTCCAATGCAGCATCCAGACCTCTGTACATATGAAGCACCATAAAAAGTGCTGCCAGAATCCCCGTCCAGAGTGCCCTGCTATAAAGCATACGATCAGAAACAAGAAACATACCTGCCGCCTGGCAAAACAGCCCGAACAACAAAATACCTATCCAAAGCTCCCATACTGTTCTGTTAACCTTCTTTAAACGCTCCATACTATCTCCGTCCTTCTATCGTATCATGCCTTATATGTTCTTTTTTTATACCTTTTATTGGTCCCCGGTTGACTTCTTTGCCTCAGAATAGTAGTATTTTCTTAATAGGATCTTTTTGTGAAACCATTCGATAAAGCAAAAGCCCCATGCTTTTGAGTAAGGAGTGCTTATGACAGATTTCAGGTTATACCGTAAACGATTCATTCCCGATGAAACCATCCTGCTGAAGGATGATGTGGTCCGGCTGCGTTCAGATAAGCTTCTGATCACCTCCTGGAAGACCTTGAAGCCAAAGCCCGACTTTTCCTACGGCTGTTCCTGTTACTTTTTGGAGAAGGGTTTCAAGATCAGCAAATTTTACAGACAGGACGGCAGCCTTCGCTGCTACTATTGCGATATTGTCTCCTTTTGTCAGGATCCTGCCGCCAATTCCCTGGTCGTATCCGATCTGCTGGCAGATGTTGTCCTGTATCCGGACGGTACCTGTCAGATATTGGATCTGGATGAGCTGGCCTCTGCCTATGAGCAGGGACTCATCACCTCTTCACAGCTGACAGATGCTCTTTACAGGCTAAACGATCTGCTGCAGCTGATCCGGAACAATAAATTTCATACCCTCTTAACAGAATTAGAAAAGCTCGGACTTTAACATCCGAGCTTTTTATATCCTACTTATATTATGAACATTTTAATAAAAAATATGTCCGCCGATCGAAATTCCTGTCAGTCCCTCAATCGGTGTTCTGAAAAATACGCAGTTTCCTACATTCGTAACACCTGCCATAGCCTCATCTGCAGCTCTGTAGCAGTCTGCGTTTGCCTTATCTGCTGTCAGCGCAAGCTCCAATCTGCCGCTTGCTACCGGTGAAAACTGCCTCTTCTGATAGATAACACCCAGTACTGTATCCGGGAATTTGGAGCTCAGCACACGGTTGATCACCACTGCTCCCACTGCCAGCTTACCCTGATAGGGCTCGCCCCCTGCTTCACAGTAGATCAGATTGGCTAACAAAGCTCTGTCACCTTCGGCAAATTGTACCTCCGAAATATCTCTCCAGGTGGCATTGGCTGCTGCCTGGGATAAGGCAATCTCCTCTGCCAGCTTCTTTCTCAGATATTCCAGATTTTCCTCCAGCTTCTTCATTTCCGCTTCGTATTCTCTGGCTGCTTTCTCTGCATCTTCAATCTGATCCGCATAATCAGAAATAGAGTTGCTGACATCGCTTATTAACCCGCTGACGCGGCTCTTTTCTGCCTCTGCATTGATCCTTAATATATCCAATGCTTCCTTTTCCTCCTCCAGTCTGGCTTCCTCAGCTTCGATATATTCTCTGCCGGCAATGATCTCATCCAGCATTCTGTCATCATAGCTTGCAATACTTTCCAGATAGGTGGACAGATTCAGGATAACAGAAAGACTGCCGGCATTTAACAGAATACTTAACCAGCTGACAGCTCCGTTTTCATAAGTATAACGGATATGCTGCTGCATACAGTCATACTGCCAGGCTTCCTTTTGCCTTGCTTTCTCCAGATTGGACTGGGTAATTTCAATCTCATCTTCCTTTTCCAGGATTTGTTGTTCCAACTCTGCCAGATGATTGCTGACATCCGTCAGCTCTGCATTCAGCTCCCGCAGTCTTTTCTGCAATGCACTCTGTTCTCCGCGCATTCCTTCCAGCTGGTCTTCGTGGGCTTCCATGATCTGTTCTAATTCATTTTTATTTTTTTCAGCCTCAGTAATCTGCTGTTGGGTGGAACCGGTTGCATAAGAAACAGACGGTACGCTGCTCACAAGCAGCGCCGCCGTCAACATACCTAATATTGCTTTGCTTATTATGTTTTGTTTCATACTGCCAAACTCCACGCCCGATCCTGATGTATTAAACATCAATCTCTATTTTTTTGCCGGTTCTTTCGTATTTCACATACTCTACACCGGCTGCATCAAACATTTTCTTTGATGCCACATTCATAGGGGTACCTGCATACTTATCACTGTCATAAACAACAGTCCTGATACCTGCCTGAATGATCGCCTTGGCACATTCATTACATGGGAACAGCGATACATACAGCTTCGTTCCCTCTAAGGAACCGCCTCTGTAATTTAAGATCGCATTTAACTCGCTGTGGGTAACGAAGGGATACTTTGTCTCCAACTCACTGCCCTCCCTGGCCCAGGGAAAATCCTCATCCGAACATCCGCTTGGGAAACCATTATATCCCATGGACAGAATCTTATTGCTCCGGCTGACAATGCAGGATCCAACCTGCGTGCTGGGATCCTTGGAACGCATGCCGGAAAGATGGGCTACGCCCATGAAATATTCATCCCAATTAATATAATCAGCTCTCTTACCACTCATGAATGCTTCCTCCTCAGCCTGCACTTATTTGGTGCCGAAGATACGGTCACCTGCATCACCAAGACCCGGAACGATATATCCGTGATCGTTTAATTTCTCATCCAATGCACCAATGTATATATCTACGTCCGGATGTGCCTTCTGCATTGCTTCTACTCCCTCCGGTGCAGCAATAATACACATAAAGTGGATATTACTGCATCCCTTGTCCTTCAGCATCTGGATCGCTGCCACTGCAGAACCACCGGTTGCCAGCATGGGATCTACTACAAAAATATCTCTTTCTGCACAATCTGCAGGAAGCTTGCAATAATATTCTACAGGCTTTAAGGTCTCCGGATCTCTGTAAAGACCGATATGACCTACCTTAGCTGCGGGGATCATCTGCAGCATACCATCTACCATGCCGAGACCTGCACGAAGGATCGGGATGATTGCCATCTTCTTGCCTTTCAGCTCCTTAACTGTAGTCGTACATACAGGTGTTTCGATTTCTACATCCTCCAGCTTCAGATTTCTGGTAGCCTCATAACAGATCAGCATTGCGATCTCACCGATCGTCTGTCTGAAATCCTTGGTACCTGTTTCTGATCTGCGGATCAGACCAATCTTGTGCTGAATCAGCGGATGCTCCATTACTACTACTTTTGCCATATTTCTCTTCTCCTTTTGTTCACTATATTCGTTTCTTCTGCAGCTGCCTGCTTACTCGATCAGCCCGATTCTGCGGCAATGCTTTTCTTCTTCTGAAAATTCCGTATTTAAAAAGGTTTCCAAAATATCAAGAGCCATATTAGGTCCCACGATACCGCCACCCAGTGCAAGCATATTTGCATTGTTGTGCAGTCTTGTCATCTTGGCAGAGAAGGTATCCTGACAGAGAGCGCAGCGTACGCCCGGCACCTTATTTGCTACGATGGAGATACCAATACCTGTTGTACATACAACAACGCCTTTTTCGCACTCACCGCTTGCCACTGCTTCTGCAGCTGCCTTTCCGAATACAGGATAATCACAGGAGCTCTTGTCGTAGCATCCGTAATCCTTATACTCGATTCCTTTCTCTTCAAAATATCCGATGATTACCTGCTTCAAATCATATCCGCCGTGATCACTGCCAATTGCTATCATTATTTTTTCCTCCTGTTATGATTTTTGTATATTGTCTTCTATTATGCATCCTTACCGGATACGTATACCACCTTATGTCCTGCTGCCTTAAGCAGTCGGTTCATGATCGCCTGTCCCATACCGTTGCTGTCAAAAGCCTCTGAAAAGATGATATCCACCTCTTCATCATCAAACTCCCTCAAAATACGATAGAGATTTCTGGCAATTTCCTGCTCATCCTGTCTGCTGCCTGCATCCTTCACAGTATCGCCATGATATGCCTTCCAGGACTCCCTGGAACCAATCACACCAACCTTCTTCCCTGCTGCCTGATAAGCCTGTGCCTGACGATTGATATAAGATATGACCTCACTATTTTCTCCTTCTACTATAGTAAGATCACCCTTAGGCGCATAGTGCCTGTACTTCATTCCCGGTGCTTTTGGTGCCAGGCCGCTGTCATTGCTTAAGATCGTCCTGTCTGTGTCAACCTGTCCCAGTACCTGCTCCAGCATTTCCTCCGTAATATATCCCGGTCTCAATATCTGCGGCGGACTGACTGTAAGATCGATGATAGTGGACTCTAAACCGATTCCCACTTCTCCGCCGTCAATGATCATCTCGATCCTTCCTCTCATATCCTCTATGACATATTTTGCCACAGTAGGGCTTGGCTTGCCGGAGGTATTGGCGCTGGGCGCTGCGATGAACCCGCCGCCGTACTCGATCAGCTTCCTTGCTACCGGATGGGAAGGCATCCTGACTGCAACCGTATGCAATCCCCCCGTTGTCTCTAAAGGAACGGCCTCTGCCTTCGGAAGTATCATGGTAAGCGGGCCCGGCCAGAATGCCTCGGCAATCTTTTCGGCCTCCCGGGTTACCTTCGCCGCCACTCGGGATAGTCCGTCCATATCATTGATATGCACGATCAGCGGATTATCCGACGGTCTTCCCTTGGCTGCATATATTTTATGGGATGATTCCCTGTTAAAAGCATCCCCGCCCAGTCCGTACACTGTTTCCGTGGGAAATGCTACCAGGCCGCCCTCTTTAATGACGCTTCCTGCTTCCCTTAACAACAGCTCCTCCTCTTCGGAAAAAACAGGGCCTTTTTCATCTACTTTGATTATTCTTGTTTCCATCTAAGGACCCCTTCTTATCTGTTCATATGCTTTTTTCAGTATACCACAGCTGACACAAAAGGGAAAGTCAAATATTTTCCCTTTGTAAGCGAATCTGCCTTACTGCGACTCATTGATATATTGCATGATCCCCATGTGGATGGCCCAGGCGACTCTGTCCTGGTATTCCTCCGTCATAAGAAGCTGTGCCTCCCTGTAATTGGACAAAAAACCACACTCTGCAATGACTGTCGGGATCCCGGTTTTTTTCAGGATATAATAGCTGTCGTTGGCCTTGATCTGCCTGTGATTTTCAGGATTGAGCGTACTTTTAAGCTGCTCCTGCAAAAGCAGGGCAAGCCTTTCCCCTTCCTTGCTGTCCGCATAGTAAAAAACCTGAGCGCCGTTTACATATTCCTCAGGATAGCTGTTCTGATGGATACTGACTGCCGCAAGGGGTTCCGTTTCTTCAATGATCTCAACCCTGCGTTTCATATCCTGCACCTTTTTATTGTCCGCATCCGCATCATACAGGCCGTCCTCTGTTTCCCTTGTCATCACCACATATACATCATTTGCTTCCAGATACTTCTTTACCTTCCTTGCAATGACCAGATTGATGTCCTTTTCCCTGCATCCGTTGATACCGATCTTTCCGGGATCATCCCCTCCGTGTCCCGCATCCAGAACAATGCACACAGGATCCTTCCCTACGATCACCCCGTTTCCGTCTGTATAAACTGCCGTCTGTCCGGCCAGATACAGCATACAGATAACTAATAACATTCCTGTTATGATGCTGCAGCATTTTTCCCCGATTTTCTGCATTAAAAAAGCTCCGGAGTTTTTTTCAATATATGCTCCGAAGCTTTTTCTTATGAATTATGAACCTAAATAGGCACTTATCATTTCCCATACTGTCGGTGTTCCGTAGCCTAAACGCCACACTGCCACACCTGCAATATCTCTTGCACGCATTACATTCAGCTTTGCCAAAATGGAATCCTCATTTTCAGCCCACAGCTTATAGGTAGCATTGCCGCTTGTCCACTCCACATAAAGCTGTTGGGTATCCTCATCCCAGGCACCGCTCTGTCCGATCCGATTCAAATAATCCGCCGTATTATTCATAGTCAGGTATTCATCCGTTATATCTGCGCCGTTGATCTTCCACAAAATACTGTAGAAAGGAAGGGCGTTTACAACCTTCTCTGCCGGTACCTGCTCCAGTGTCTTGTCAATACCACTGCTGACATAATCAATACTTGCCACGCTTCCCGGATCCTTACTTCCGTGCCAATGTTCATCATATCCCATGATGATCACATAATCCGCAACCTTTCCCTGCACATCGCGTCTTAAATATTCATTGAAGCTGAAAGGCACATAATTATCAATGGAAAAGGTCAGGTCCTGCAGACGACACTGCACGGACAGTTCCCTGATAAATTGTGCATAATGCTCTCCGCAGTCTGCATTCACCTTCTCAAAATCCAGGTTGATGCCGTCCAGCCCTAAAGCTACAGCCTCTGCCACAATATTCCCGATCAGTCTGTTTCTGCTTGCAGTAGAAGAAAGAACCGTATACACATCAATACCTGCATTATGTGTATTATTATAATTAAAGTCATCCAGAACGCCCCAGACCTTCAGTCCCTTGGCATGAGCCCTGTCCACATAATTTCGTGATGCAAAGCTTTCATAACCGCCTTCATTATCACTTAAGCTGAACCAGGTAGGTGCGATCACGTTTAATCCCTTGGCTATGGCTGTCACACTGTCCAATGTATCATTGCCTCCCACACCGCCGATGGAATGCCAGCCCAAACAGACCTTCTCCTCAAGCTGATGCGTTGTATATTCCGGCTCTTTATAATCCGTAACAGGTACTTCCGTTTCCGTCTTCTCCTCGGTCAGGTTCTTGTTTTCCACATAACCGATGATCGCATCCGCCGTCTTTACCCTGCTCCACTTCTCCATGCGTTCTAAAACTTCTACCTGCTCATCCTTGGCTATATCCCGTAGGATAGGGCTCTTGATACCGCCCTTTTCACGCACCTGCGTATCCTTTCTGACCACGGCTGTCCGCTTCTGACCCCACTGTGTATACACCTGCATACGCATGTCAAACACCTCATAGGAGAAATTGGTATACTCCTTTACCAGATCCGCCGCAATATATACCGTACCGTCCTCCTGATAGGCGGCTGCAGCACCGTCCGGAGCGGAAGCCAGCTCTATGCTGACCACCTCCTCGGGTAATGCATATAAAAGCAATCCTTCGTTGATGTCCGCATAAAAAGTATCATTAAAATACTTATGCACTGTATCCAGATCCAAATAGCATACACCCTCTTTTAAAAGTGCCTTCTCCGGGATCCTCTCATCCTGCAGAAAAATGGCGAGCTGGTCTCCCTGCACCTTAAAATATTCCTGCAGATCAGTACGCTCCTTTGAATAAGAATATTTATCAATTACGATCGTCCCTGCCGTAACAGCTCCGATAATAACGATCAATACAAGTGCGACCAGGGCCGGTATTATTTTTTTCATTGAAATGACTCCTTTTTCTGTAATAAGACACCGGGAACTATTCTCCCGATGCCTTAAAGTATAACAAACTATTCTCATATCGTCATCATTTTTTTAAGACAAGTTTACAGAATTTACGACGAAATATTCCATCTATCAACCAGAGAGGCATTCCTGTTTCCTGCAATCCACTTCATCGTTTCGCACTGACCATGCTTTTACAAATTAATCCTGTCAAATCTTACCTGCTTTAAAACACCTCTGTCGTCCAATACATAATCCGGCATATACACGGTTCTCTCCTGCACACAGCGTTTCAATGCTTCTTCCAGTGTAACCTGTTTATCATCCATGTATACCTTAAAATCCTCCCGGCATGCATGATCCAACTGGTGTTCCAGAATCTCTTTCATACTTTGTACCTTCGGCTGAACGCTTTCTTCATCCATCTACCTTAAACCCCCCTTTTTGCAAACATGCCTGCGACCAAAGGATGTGATATATTATTACAGACATATCTTTTTTGTAATGGATATGAATCAATAGATTGTTCGAGTGCCCCGACAGTACGAAGATCAAAAAAATGAATTATATTTGATTATGATAAATAAATTTGGGGAAAATAAATAAACCGAGCAAGCACATACCAATGCTTGTAAGACATCCTAATATTACCACTATGCGCGAAAATCATAGTTTGACATATAATAGTAAAGGATGAGAGGAACGAGTTGTTCCAGAGTATTCGGAAAAATAGAAAAAATTCGACTGTCTGCCTCCCTCCGGTACAGATTATCGGAGCGACTCTACGCATTATGTTATACTATGAGTATAGAAATTGCAAGTGAAATCATTAAAAATTATTA
>CAYXQG010000068.1:0-8638 GCA_964467405.1 uncultured Acetatifactor sp.
TATACGCTCCATACCGATCTTGGTATACATCTCAAATTTGGCTGCACAGGCCTGTACATACAATACCTGTGTATAGGCAGCTACTCTGACAGACTGCTGTCTGACTGCAGGTGCCAGGCCGCGGAAGGCCTCCTCCCAGGTATTATATTCTGTTCGCTTCCATTTGCTCTCTATATCTGCCATTTATCCTATCACCTCCATAAACTCCTTAAACCTAACCGGTTTTACCGGTTAGGTTTATCTATACATCTGTTAAATTTCATCATCCTCAATGTCGTAATTGACCAATGGGGTATTGTCTGTTGTATTGTGCCTCTTAAGCAGAATGTATCCCAATACTGCAAACAGGATCACGTTAAATACTGCGCTGATGGCAAACAGTACAGGCCAGGTACGATGCAGGGAGATATTGCAGAAATCGGAAGCAGGCGGAACCTCCACCTTCACCTCCTGCACAACAACCTCCGGTGCATTCTCCTCATCATATATACGAAGCTCCTCCATGATGGCATTCAGTGTATCGGCCATCTCATTAACAGCCTCCTGATCACCGCTGACCAAAAGGGGTCTTGCTTTGTCTACAGCCTTATCCAGGCGGTACCATACATCATGTACCTCTGCATCCTCCTCAATTCTTGCATATACCTTATCCAGAGCCTCTGACAAGGGGCTGTAGTCCATCTTCACCAGATTGTCAATGGCATACCGGATATCCTGTGCTGCCTCATCTAACTTACTCTGCTCTGTTGCATCTGCCAGTCGTTGATTGCCGGCCTCTACCGTGCTGTTAAGTACCTCCCAGCTTTCCTTTGTATAATCATAATAGTCCAGACCATTGGCAATGCCGATCTGCTTTTCCAGTTCAAAATAATCCTTTACGCGTCCCTCTGTCTCTGCTGCCTGTACAGTCATGGCAGTGCCAAAGGTCATGCAGATAAGCAGTGTTAAAGCTGCTGCCCAAAAACTTCTTCTTATTTTCAAAACAATTTCCTCCCTGTAACGGGGTCTCCGTTCTTATTTATCAAACTACATATTAAGTCATATTTTCGACAACATTATACAGCAGTTGCCACTTCAATGCAAGATGATATTATATTTATTCTTTTTCATCTGACAAAATTCCGTCAGTGTCTCTGCTGCTCTTTATGATCTTCATGTCCGCTATTTCCAGTCTGTGATCACACATTCCTACAGCTGCAGGTCTGTGGGTGACCATAATGCAGGTGCGGTTTTTCAGGCTCTTTATTCTGGTCAGTACCTTTCGTTCCGTTTCTTCATCCAGGGCAGAGGTGGCCTCATCCAGTAAAAGAATGGGTGCTCCGCTTAAGATCGCTCTGGCAATGGAAAGGCGCTGTGCCTGTCCCTCTGACAGACCTCCGGCATTTTCCTTAATCACCGTATTTAAGCCCTCCGGCAGCTCTGATACATATTCTTCCATGTCACTGACCCACAGTGCATTCTTAAGCTCTTCTTTGGTTGCCTCCGGATTGGTCAAAAGCAGATTGTCCTTTAAGCTTCCGCTTAAAAGCAGATTTCCCTGGGGTACATAGGCAAAAAGCTTTCGCATATCTCTTGTGACAGATATCTCTTCTTCTGCATCCCCGGTCTGCCTTCTGACAAACAATTTTCCTTCTTCCGGCCGATAGATTCCCATTAATAATTTTAACAGAGTGCTTTTGCCGATTCCGGAATTACCGGTCACCACACAAAAGGCTTCCTTCGGAAGGATAAAGGAGGCTTTCTGCAGCACCTGATTTCTTCCGTAGGTATAGGAAATCTTCTCTGCTCCCAGGCAGGTCATTTCCTCATAGAGCTTCTCTAAATCCATGCTATTCTCTTCTGTATGGCTGCCCTCCTGCGTATGCAGATCAAACAGTTCCTTCAGTCTTTCTGCTGCAGCTACCAGTGCAGCATACTGGGGATATATGCCTGACAGCTGCACTACCGGACCCTGCAGTTGGGATACCAGCTGTGTCAGGGCAGTCAGCTCACCGAAGCTGATCGCTCCGTAAAGCAGCCTGACTGCTGCATAGACCAGGGTACCGAAGGTTGCACCATAGGAAAGGATACTGACTGCCGTATTGGCAAAAAGGCTCATATTCTTGCGTTTCATCTGGATACTGAAGCGCTCCTCCATCAAAAGATCCGTACGCCTCTCCACTTCTTTTCTGACATCCAGTGCCTGCACGATCAGTAACTTCTCCAAAACCTCCTGCATCATGCCGGACACCTGACCATCCGCCTGACTGACCTCTTTATTTAAAGTCTTTAGCCTGTGTCTTAATAAGCCCACCACCAAAATAAGAATGCTGCCCGCCAAAAGGATCACTGCTCCGAAAAACGGTTCCAGACTGATCAGTACTGCTGTTGCTGCGATCAATTTGGTCAGCATGGCAGCCAGATTCGGCAATATGGATACCAGCCCCTCATCTAAAATACGTACATCATTGGTCATACGGTTGATCAGCTCTCCGCTGTGATAGGCAGAAACCTCCGCATAGTCTCCGTTTAATAAATGATGCAGCAATTCCTTTTTCCAGTCCCTGTCTAACTGAGCCAGTATCCTTTCCCGCAAAAATCTGGTTAAGGAGGTGCAAAGCAGGATACCTGCGATCAGTAAGATCTGGCAGATACAGGCCCTGAGAAAGAGCTGTCTTTCTCCCAAAACAGCTCTGTCGATCAGCTGTTTGCTGTTCAGTGCAAACAGTACACCAAACAGGGAGGAGCCTATATTGGCCAGAGTCATGGCGCTGATGGCGCCCATTCTGTTTTTTATTTTTCCAAGTACCCAGTAAATAATACTTTTTTTCATAAAAACCGTCTCCTGAGAAAACTCTTTGTCCTTTTAAGCAAATGTCTGACAGGCCTGCTGTAATGCCAGAAACGACAATAGATTCCATATCTTAGTGAGGAAACCTTATATTCCCTCTCTCCTCTGGTGAAGGCTGTGACCACCGCTATGAGCTGATCCTGCCTTACGCCCGTTTCCTTTTCAAATTGGTTATCTCCCATACAGGTATAGGTCTCATCTGCCTGTATGATCCTGTGCAGAATGAAGCTTCCGTCATCCCTTCTGTAGAAGGGGATGTCATATTTGTGAAGCTTTCCTGAAACCGGTGACAGTATAACACTGTCCTTCCCCTGTCTGAGCATGGGCAGCATACTGATGCCCCGGGGCGAAAACCTGACTGTCCGCCCTGCTGCAAGACTTTCTTCCATTAACGAAAGCAGCTCCTTTAATTCAATTCCCTTTTCCTGATTCTTCTCCATCCTGTTACGCTTTCCTTTATTTGTATCCGTTGCACTACCAGAAAATAGTAGCTTTCTTTCTCTAAAACATGTATAATATATCATCAGTTACCGGTATTACATTAGAAAGAGGAATGCTCATGAATACTACCAATACGATGAAATCTACAGGTGATCCTGTTTATGATACCATATTTGCCCTGCTTCGTACCGCCCTGTGGGGGGAGGATCGTTTTCCCCTGTCTCTGCCCTCTGATGCAGTCCCTGACCGGGATCTTGTCTATCAGGAGCTTTGCTATCAGACAGTCCAAAATCTTCCCTTAGACCTGCTTTGCCGTGCAGACAGTGCCAACAAAAAAACTTACCTGCAGTCTGCGATCCCCAGACTCAGTCACTATGACCGGATTTTAAAAATGCAGCAAAAGCTGTATCACCTTTTTCAGGAGGCCGGCATTTCCTGTGTGATCCTAAAAGGAACCGCTGCAGCCGTTTATTATCCCAACCCTTCCTATCGCTGTATGGGAGATGTGGATATTCTGGTCCGTCCTGATGATTATGCGGCCGCCTTTTCGCTGTTATGTCAAAACGGCTTTTCCACGGATGGTGCCGAGGATGAGCGTCACAGTCATTTCAAACACAATGGGATCCTGTATGAGCTGCATCGTTCCTTTGCCTCCTTTGACAATAAGGAGCAGTCTCAGGCCCTTGACCGCATGCTTTATGAAGGGATTCTGCATGCACAGACGGTTTCCTTAAACGGACAAACCTTTCCCACCCTTCCTGCAGACAAGAACGGTCTGGTCCTTTTGACCCACATCTGCCAGCATCTGGAAGGCGGTATCGGCCTGCGCCAGATCATTGACTGGATGATGTATGCGGATCAGATTCTGTGTGACTCATTCTGGGACAGCACTTTTCAGCCTTATGCTTCTGCTCTTGGTCTGGAGACCCTGGCTGTTACAGTGACCAAAATGTGTCAGCTCTATCTGGGTCTTCGCAAGGACCTTACCTGGTGCAGCCATGGGGATGAGGCTCTTTGCGAGGAATTGATGATGACCATCCTTGCAGGCGGCAACTGGGGCCGCAAGCACGGAGCCCATGCCCAAAAATCCATGGCCACCCTGATCGCAGCCAAAAATCCGGCAGACTTTTTCTGCTATCTGCAAAAGCGGGGCTGCAACAACTGGAAGCTGTTGGATTCCTATCCTGTATTAAAGCCCTTTGCCTGGCTCTATCAGCTCTGCCGTTATGTCAGACTGGGCTTTTCCGGCGAGCATTCCCTCCTCCATTTTATAAGTAATCTTAAGAGACTGCAAAAAACCGACTCCCTTTTAGATCGTTTGGGACTTACTCAAGTCTCCCGCTAAGGATCCTCTTAATGGTTCCCAGGAAGGTCCTGCCTTTGCGCCATATGCTGACGGATGTACCGAATTTTCTTAATTCGGACAGCCTGTATGCAGGAACTGTTTTGTGCATCAGACGCATTGCCAGGATCTTCGGATACAGAAGCTTCTTTTTCATGGCATGATTGGGCTGGATCAGCTCCAGCTCCTTTATTCTGTCCTCATAATCCCGTAAGGAAATATAACCTGCCTTCCACGCATCCTTTAATATACCTTCTCCCAGCGCCGTTCTTGCAAAGGTTACATTGACCCCCGGTGCTTCTTCAAAAACAGGACCTCTCTCTTCTCCCATATGCCACAGATCCCCATTGGAAATATCCGCCCACTCTCCCACTCCGTCCGAGCAGAATTTGCAGATTTTGCGGATATCCTTTCCCAGGATCTGATTCCAGGAATCTATATAAGCCATCTGATGCTCCTGACCTGTCTTATCCGTAACGGTTGCCTTTCCCGGCCAGCCCTTTCCTCTGTACCGGATGGACTTAACCTGAGAAGCATCCACCCCCAGCTTTTCTGCAAGCCTTTTGCTTGCCCCGATACTTGGTGTGCCTGCACAGAAAAAGGACAGTGTACAACAGATTCTTTCCTGATACTCAGGATATTTATTCAAAAAATGATTTAAGGTGATCATATCGCAGGGTCTTCCGATAAATACATATCTGTCCCTGCTTTCCTGAAGCAGCTGAACCAAATTGCTTAAAGGTGCTGCGGATATATATCTGGAGGCACTGTGTGCCGCGACCTCCTGTGCTGTTTTGTCGCAGTAAACCTTTGTCCGGTATGGATCCAGGGGATCCTGACCCACATGTATCACGCCGTCCGCATATCCTTTATCAAGCAAGTACATGGCCACAGCTGTAGTAACGCCGCCGCTGGCAGCTTCATATCTGACCTTCTCGTCACATGCATGACTTTCATATACCGATACATACCTTCCCCAGACAGTCTTCTCCTGGGCTGCAACATGGGCTCCGTTTGCAGGACATATCTCCTTGCAAAAGTCCAAAAGGGGGTCCTCCATTTTTACTCTTTCAAACCCGTCTTCCCCCGATACAAGCTCTTTCCCAAAGTAAGAGCTGCACAGGCCGCATCCGGTACACAGATCCTCATACATTTTTTCTTTTCTTTTCATCTGTTTCTTTGCTCCGATCTATACCGGATCAAAATTCCATGATCCTGTTTCGCAATATTTCTAATTTTTCTCTGCCGAGCCTGTCTGCCCGTTTTGCAGCCTTTCTCAGCTCTTCCCTGTTTTTGATATGCTCCATGGTCTTTTTCACAGCATCTTTCGCCGTCATCTCTCTGGCATCCAATACATAGGGATATTCCAGATTTCCAAACATGGTTTTAAACTTTTTACTGTATGCAAAAGGGATGGTGGGAACATTTGCGGAAACAGCTGCGATCGTGGCATGCATTCTCGCTCCGATGAAAAAATCCATTTTTGCTATATAGCTTTTGGCGTCCATGGGATCCTCAAAAACAGGACTGAGTACCACCCTGTCTGTCGGAAACAGCCTCTTGACTGCTTCACAGCTTCGTACATCATTTTCCGGATTGTCATAGTCCTTTGCTGCCACATGGGGAATCAGATGAATGATGATATCCGGCTCCTTTAACAGCTCCTCTGTCAGCTCCCGGATATAGGCTCTGTAATCTGCCTTCAGGCCAAAACGGTTTTTCTTTGCATACTCACTGTCCCAAAGCAGTGAGGAAACATTTAATCCTATATGCAGCCCTGTCTGCTCCTTCTTATATCTGTCCTTATCATAGGGAAGTAAAAAGGCCATATCCGTCAGGGTAACCACTCTGTTCTTACAAAAAGGATTCATATAGTCAGCGGATTCCTTATCTCTTGCATAAGCCAGATCTGCATGTGCAATAATATACTTCGCCCACCTTAAGAGTACCGGACTCTCATAAGGACCATAGGTCTGGGGTAACAGGATGAAGGGTGTTCGGGACCATATTCCAAGGGTCTTTAAAACATTGGTCACCGCATTCCACCTCTTTCCGTAAATATCAGAAAAGCCATCCCCAAAGGTCACATCAAAAAGCAGGTCACAGCTGTCAAATTCTTTTTTTATTCTGTACCAGTCCCGGATATCCTTGATCTTCGGCCGTCTTATATGAAACTGTATCTCCGGGAACTTTTCTGCAAAGCTTCCCATCTCTCCGTATGAATAATTATAAATCTCTATTTTTTCATCCGGGCACTCTCTAAGCATGTCCACAAAGGAATAGGTCAATGCCTCGCATCCTTTGTTGGAACTGCTGAATTCAAATCCCATGATTGCTATCTTCACAATTCATTTCCGCCTTTTTTACCTGTTCCGGCATATTCATGGATGACCTCTCGCTTACAATACAAGGTAATTACCAGGTTAAGAACACAGCAGCTCCATCTTGCCGGGATATTGTTTATAAATAAATAAAATACAATGGTACCTGCCAGGATCTTTGCCAGAGGCAGCACAAAGCTTCTTAACGGGTACAGTGTTTTTTCCAGTTTTTTGGAATAATGCGAGTGCATCACAAAGGCCAGTATATAAGAGATGACGGTAGTAACAGCCGCACCCTTATAGCCATACACAGGGATCAGCAGATAGTTTAATACAATGTTGGTTCCTGCTGCTGTTATGGTATTGAAGGAAATATACTTTGTCCTTTTATAATAATGCTCGATATTCACATACAAGGTATACAGGAAAATAAAGTAATTGGATAATACGATCAGGGGAATGATCGATATACCCTCTTTATAGGTTTCCGGTGCCAGTATTTTAACGATCTCAGGACCCACCAAAATCACGGAGATCATGGCACAGGTCATAAGCTCTACATAATCCTTTGCAACCGTATTGATCGCTTTTAAGTCACGCTGCTTCATTTTTTCCACAAACCAGGGCACCCAGATGCCCTCCAGGGAAGTGGTAAGCACTGTGGCGATCATGCCCAGATTATGGATCAGGCTGTATATACCTGTCTGGGCAGAGTCCGCTAACCAGGTGATCATGCTCCTGTCCGACTGGGAAAGAATATTCAGTGCGATCCCATGCAGGATCAAAGGTGCGGAGATTGCCATCCCGTACCGGATATATTCTCCCGAAAAAAGCTTTCTGCTTTTTTTATAGACCAGAATGCAGACAATAATACCGAACAATATTGTCACCAATGCGGTGGGCACAATACGGCCCATATATGCATTTTCCTTCATCACATACCGGATCACCAGTATGGAAATGATCACGGAGATCAGATTGGGCAGTATCATAAATGCAGTTCTGCGCTTATATTGATACAGCATCATCAAATACATGGAATAATCCTGAATCAGTGCCGAAGCAATCCCCTGCAGCAGACAAAGGAGTGCAAGTGTCAGTGCGATATTGATTCTGCAGCAATAGATTCCTACCAATACCAATAGTGCAAACAGGCCTCCGCTGTACAAAACAAAGGTAACTGTCACTGACATAAAATCATCGATCCTGTCCCTGTAATCCACAAAGGCTGCCCTGATCGCCATATGCAATGCAAAACCAATGATCATGGACAATATGGCAATCCATGAATTATAAGTATTGACGATACCATAATCACTGGTCGATAATATTCTTGTAAAAACAGGGATGGTCAGAAAAGCCATTCCTTTATTAAACAAATTTCCTACCAAATAGTATAAACTTGCTTTTTTTATTTCCCTTCCATCCATCTGAATGCTCCTAAACTGTTATCCTTTCCTCCTGCTTTTCTTCAAAGCCCAGAATCCTGTTGTAAGAAAAGATAAATATAATATAGATGACATACATTCTCATCATGTCTGATTCCTGAGTTCCGAAATGGCATATATAATATAAAAGCATCAAAAGAAAACTGATACTGTTAAATGTCAGTTCCTTTTCCTCTGCCAATGCCGTCTTCTTTTTCCGGGCAACCCAAAGCACTCCCACAAAGGAAATGAGCATGGGGATCAGGCACACCAGACC
>CAYXQG010000069.1:0-8463 GCA_964467405.1 uncultured Acetatifactor sp.
AGGCGCTTTAGGAGGAAAATTAAAATGATAAAAGTACTTTTCATCTGCCACGGCAACATCTGCCGTTCGCCCATGGCGGAATACATTTTAAAGGATATGGTTGCCAAACGTAATATATCAGACCAATTCCGTATAGAGTCAGCTGCTACCAGCTACGAAGAAATAGGAAACCCGATATATCCTCCGGCAAGGAAGGAACTTGCGAAGCATGGGATAGAATGTGTGGGGCACCATGCACGGAAACTGGTGAAGGCAGATTTTGAAGAATTTGATTTTCTGATAGCAATGGAAGAATACAATTTGCACAATATTCGAAGGGAGTTCGGAGATGCTTTGGCAAAGAGAGTCAGTTTACTTTTGGATTATACGGACGCGCCGGGGGATATCGCTGATCCGTGGTATACAGGGGGTTTTGAGGAGACATATGAAGACATCGTTTTAGGCTGTTTAGGATTGCTGGAATATTTGCAATATTAAGCATAAAAGGGTATAATTGTCTGTAAGGGGAAAGCGTAGAAGGAAATTGGGGGCAATTAAGCTGAACTCATTTCACCCATGTGTGAAAAATATAAGTTTTAAAGGAGAAGGTATATGAAACCATTGTCATTTATTATTGTTGGATCAGGCTGGAGATCCTTGTTTTTTGCAAGAGCGGCACAGAAGTATCCTGAGCTTTTTGAATTAAAGTATATGCTCTGCCGTACACAGGAAAAGGCTGATAAGATGAGCAGAGAGTACGGTGTGCCTACTACAACTTCTGCAGAAGTATGTGAGCAGTCTAAGCCGGATTTTGTGGTATTGGCAATTAACAGAGTTGATCTGGTTGCTGAAACCAGAAAGTGGACCTCTAAGGGATTTCCGGTTTTGAGTGAGACCCCTCTTGGAAATAATTTGGAGGAATTGAAGGAAGTCTGGGAAATGATTCAGAATGGTGCAAAGATTCAGGTTGCGGAGCAGTATCACAGATACCCGATCATGGCAGCAGGTCTGAAGGCAATTGCTGAGAATAAGCTGTCAGATCCGTTTGCAGTACATATTGCATTGTGCCATGATTATCATGCGGCAAGTTTGATCCGCCGTATGCTGCAGCCGCATAATCCGATGGATTTGAAGTTAGAGTCTGTGTGCGGTAAGGCTTATAAGTTTCAGGTCACTGAAACGGATTCCAGGGAAGGTGCCATTACCGACGGCAGCGTCAAGGATCGCGGAAGAAGCATGCTTACTCTTGAATTTAATAATAATAAATTTGCTTTATATGATTTCGCGGGAGTGCAGTATCATTCCTTTATCCGCAGCAGACATTTGAATGTGCGCGGCAGGGATGGTGAGTGGAATGATACCATGCTGCGTTATGTGGGAGCAGATTATTTGCCGGTGGAAGAAAAGTTGACGGCTTATCTGGATCCGAAATATGCTGTTTTTGAGAACGAGGCACTTTTAAAGCAGAGCAAAGAATGGAAGCCCGGTATTATGATGGAGAAGGAGCAGGATGAATATGCTGTTGAGACTATGATGTATGATATGCGTGCATACATTGAAGGCGGAGAAGAGGTTTATCCCATGGCAGAGGCTTTAGAAGATGCTTACTGGTGTCTGTTGTTTAGACAGGCAGAAAAAACACCCGGCTGCAAGATCATTCCTGAGAAGATGCCATGGCAATAGGGAAAAGGATGGAAGAGGATTGTTTTAGACAATCAGAGCAGGGTGATGCAGACATAGGTGAAATCAAAGCAATTATCTTTGATATGGACGGAACCTTGATAGATACGGAGAAGTATTACCGCAGGTTTTGGCCTATGGCATTGGAGGAGTTTGGATATCATATGACGGATGAGCAGGCATTAAGCATGCGTAGTCTGGGACGTCCCTTCGCATCAAGGCATTTGAAGGATATGTTTGGCGAAGAGCTTGATTATGCGGCAGTCAGGGACAAACGCAGAGAGCTTATGGAGGCCTGTTTGGACAGGGAAGGCATCAGTGTGAAGGCAGGAGCAGTTGAATTGCTTTCGGATCTTAGAAAAAAGGGGATTTACACAGCAGTAGCTACAGCTACGGATATGGAGCGTACGGAGAAGTATCTGACTAAGCTGGAGTTGAAAAAGTATTTTGATAAAATTATTTCAGCTGCCATGGTAAAGGAAGGAAAGCCTTCACCGGATATTTATTTATATGCCTGTGAATGTCTGAAGCTAAAGCCTGGGGAATGTATTGCAGTGGAGGATTCCCCGAATGGTGTTTTAAGTGCCTGCAGAGCAGGCTGCAAGGTAGTTATGGTACCTGATCAGACACAGCCGGATACAGAATTGAGTAGGCTTCTCTATGCCTGTGTTCCGACGCTTGCACAAATCAGGGAACTTCTGTAAAAGAGGTATTGATTGCGTATCTTAGTTGCAATTTACCATGCGATATGTTATTATTTTAACGAAATCAAAAGAGATATTGCAGTCAGTTTACGGAGCGGATGAATAAGAAACCGGTGTTTTTGTGCCGGTGGCTGAAGTCGTATACGGGCTGTGAGTGAAATAAGAAAGGATGTAGTGAACATGAAGAAGAGTTTTTCGGACATCATTGACCGTGTCAGCGCTTGTTCTATGAAGAAAGTTGCAGTTGCAGCTGCTCAGGATGATGCTGTTTTGGAAGCGGTACGTGAAGCGAAGAAAAGAGGCATTGCTGATGCAATTTTGGTAGGTGATGAGGCCAAAATCAGAGAAATTGCGAAATCCATCGATATGGATCTGAGTGATTATGAGATCATTGATGAGCCTGATATGGCACAGGCAGCCTTAAAGGCTGTAAAGCTTGCACATGATGGCAAGGTTGATATGTATATGAAGGGACTGGTAGATACCAAGAATTTCCTGAAGAGTGTTTTGGATAAGGAGGTTGGACTTCGTACAGGTTCTCCTCTGTCCCATGTGGCAGTATTTGAAATCCCTGGCATTGAGCAGCTGTTATTTTTGACTGACGTTGCTTTTATGACTTATCCTACATTGGAGGATAAGGTAAATATTATTAACAATACAGTTCCGGTAGCAAAGGCTTGCGGTATTGATTGTCCGAAGGTAGCCCCTTTGGCAGCTGTAGAAGTAGTGAATCCGAAGATGCCGGAAACTGTAGAGGCAGCAGAGCTTGCAAGGATGAATGCAGAGGGTGAGATCTTGGGCTGTATCGTAGACGGTCCGCTGTCATTGGATCTTGCGATCGATCCGGAGGCCGCTAAGCACAAGGGAGCAACGGATCGTAAGATTCAGGGAGATGCAGATATTCTTCTGTTCCCGGATATTCATGCCGGCAACATGGTATATAAGGCAATCGTACATATGACAGATATGAAAAATGGCTGTATCCTTACAGGTACCAAGGTTCCCGTTGTATTGACCAGTCGTTCTGACAGCTTTGAAACAAAGGTAAACTCACTGGCATTGGCAGCAGTAGTGGCTGAGGAAATAAAGAAAGCTGATCGTTAAGGAAAAGGGCTTGTGTCCGCGCCGTAATCACAAGCCGGTGAATAGAAAGCGACGCAGAAAGAGGAGATTATGTCTATTAAGAGTTTAATTATCAATCCGGGCTCTACCTCTACCAAAATCGGTGTGTTTGAGGATGAGACACTTTTATTTGAGGAAACCTTAAGACACTCTACGGAAGAGATTTCTCAATATGCAAGCATTGTAGAGCAGAAGGATTTCCGTAAGAAGATCATTACAGGTCTGTTGGAAAGCAAAAATTTTGATATCCATTCCCTGAATGTGGTAGTTGGACGAGGCGGTATGCTTAAGCCTATTCCCGGCGGAACCTATGCAGTAACAGATGATTTGCTGGAAGATTTAAAGGTAGGAGTACAGGGACAGCATGCATCCAATCTGGGTGGTATTTTGGCAAGAGAGATTGGAGATTCCATTCAGGTTCCTTCCTATATTGTGGATCCTGTAGTAGTAGATGAGATGATGCCCATCGCAAGATATTCAGGTGTTCCTGAGCTTCCCCGTGTCAGTGTATTTCATGCACTGAACCAGAAGGCAGTTGCGAAGAGATATGCAAAGGAACAGGGTGTTCCTTATGAATCCCTGAATCTGATCGTAGTGCATATGGGCGGAGGAGTTTCAGTCGGTGCCCATGAAAAGGGTAAGGTAGTGGATGTATTTAATGCATTGGATGGTGACGGTGCATTTTCACCGGAGCGTGCAGGTGCAGTTCCCAGCGGCTCTCTGATCAAGATGTGTTTCTCAGGTGAGTATACCCAGAAAGAAATCTACAGTAAGATCGTAGGTAAGGGTGGTCTCAATGCATATCTTGGTACCAATGATATGCGTGATGTGCTCAAGATGGAGGCTGAGGGAGACCAATATGCTACAGAAATAAAGGAAGCTTTCACTTTCCAGGTGGCAAAGGATATTGGTTCCATGGCCTGTGTATTAAAGGGTAAAGTAGATCAGATCATCGTTACCGGTGGTATAGCATACAGTGCAGTGATAGTAGATGCATTGAAGGAAAGAGCCGGTTTTATAGCTCCGTTTACGGTATATCCGGGAGAAGATGAGCTTCTTGCTTTGGCACAGGGTGCTATCCGTGTTCTGACAGGAGAAGAAGAGGTTATGGTCTATTAAGGATCATTATAAAAGGCAAAGGCGAGGAGCCGGACAGAGGTCTGTCCGGGTTCCTTGCATCTGAGTTTTTGCCAATCAGGAATTATTTTGCTGTGTCAAATACATTGGAAAAATGTCGAAAATGGTAAAATGGTTCAAAAAGATACTTAAAGTATATATAATGCAACACGATAGATACTCCAAATATTCATATAGGGGTAGACAAGATACTAGCGAGATAGTAATATAAACACGTCGACGAAAGTAGTTTGAGGTAAAAAAATGGATGAGAGATTCTTCGAAGAAGACAGAAATTTAAGTGCAAGTGAAACAATTATTATGAAAGCTGTGTGGGATGCACAAGGGGATATTGCCACACAGGAATTGATCAAGGTGTTACGGACACAGTACGGAAAGGATTATGCCAGAACAACAGTGGTAACCTTTTTGCTGAAATTGTCTGACAAGGGCTTTGTAAGAACCTATCGTCAGGGGAAATTGTCCTACGTTCATGCAATGAAGAGTGAGGATGAGTACAAGGCAAAGCTTTTGAAAGAAGGAACCGATTTTTGGTTCCAGGGCAAGGTGTCTAAGTTGGTTTCAGCGCTTTGCAGTGTAAAGAAATTGACAAAGGAAGAAGCGGCAGAAATAAGGAGCATACTTGATGATACTGAAGCCGATAACAATCATTAACCTGGTTCAGGTGATTATGTTGACCTCTGTTACCGGAGGAATCTTGGTTGTATTTTGGATGGCTGTCGGGAAGGGATTAGAGAAGTTAGGTTTCATTCATATTCAGTTTGAATTGCTGAAGCTAGTTTCCTTTTTCTTTCTGTGTCCTATATCCTATGGCGTTTTGAAGGTATATGAAGGACAGAGGAAGTCAGGTGAATTATTTACACCGACCGCATTCATTACTTCAATATATAACGCTGTATTCATCGTATGGTGTGTGGGAATCGTAGGCTTTATGGCATATATGTTATTTGACATTCACAGGCTGCATAGGGGATGCAGGTGTGCTTTCCCTTGTGATAAGGATACGGAGCGTCAATTTGAGCTGGTGAAGAAGCAGATGGGTATGTCTGATTCTTCCGTGAAGCTTGTCAGATCTTATTTGACGGAAACACCATATGTAACCGGCTTTTGGAAAAATACGATCGTACTTCCGGTCAGGACTTATACGGAAGAGGAGCTGCTGGTGGTTCTGACGCATGAGCTGACTCATTGCAGACAGGGTGATTTGAGGTTAAAGTACTTTTCTTTCATAGTGCTTTCACTACATTTTTTCAATCCCATGGCATGGATTTTGTTTCATCAGATACAGGCTTTTAGTGAGTTTGTATGTGACTACAAGGCCTGTAGGCAGATGGGAGGGGTGGGGAAATATTTTCGCATATTGATATCCATGGAAACGGAACAGGAATCAGTAAGCATAATATCCTCTTATTTGTTTGGCAGAAAGATTGGAATCAAAGAAAGAGTAAGAAAGGTAAAGGAAGTGGAAGGCATTAAGAACAAATCAAAATGGACCGTAGCGGCAGTATTAACCTTGGCACTGGTACTTAATACGGTATCTGTGTTTTCAGTAACGGTTGCAGCAGCAGAACGTTATACAGATATGTATGATGAAACCAGAAACATAATTCAGGTAGCAGATTCTGATGTCGGTCAGCAAGTTGAGTTTATTCCTGCAGCACAGGTTGGCAATGCCGTAAATATTATTGCACAGATGGATGAGGTCGCAAAGGCTGTTGGCGGAATTGATTGGGAAATCAAAAAGAACCAACGCTGGTATACGTCTTATTTTAAAGTAAAAGAAGGGGATACGATCTCCGTCATGACCCAGGCATCTCCGTCTAACGTAACCTACTATATTGGTGTGGAGAATGCCATTGGTGACCAGTACAGACTTACCGGAACCGGTAATCTTTATTATCCCTTTGAAGCAGTGAATGGGGGATATTGGAGAGTTTTCGTTGAAAATCCAAGTGAACAAACTATTTCTGTGGACGGAAGTTATGTATATAAGGATTAGTACATATTGATCAGTCGCAGACAGACGTGGAGCGGATTACCTCTAAAGGGGAGGGTAATCCGCTCTCTTTTTTTGCTTATTTTTGATTACGGGACAGCTGTTTTACCAGATTCAGGGTGAGCTGCAGGCTTCCTTCATCCAATTCCACTAAGAGAGAATCAATCAGATCAATAGTGGGATTCTCATAAGTATCGGATAAAAGCGTGGATACCGGTA
The DNA here is from genome assembly GCA_964467405.1 of uncultured Acetatifactor sp. Lineage (GTDB taxonomy): Bacteria > Bacillota > Clostridia > Lachnospirales > Lachnospiraceae > Acetatifactor. The sequence goes on from CAYXQG010000069.1 coordinate 6,838, forward strand.
CTTCAAAATATTCGGCGATGCTTTGAAGCTTTTGCATGGAAGGAAAAAATTTCCCGTTTAGTATTTTCTGGATATAGCTGGGTGAGCAGTCAATACTGCTGCTTAGCTCACGCATAGAGGTGCTGCGTTCATTCATCAAATGCACCAGGTTTCTTTGAAGGCTGTCATTTACGCTTTTTTCAGTCATAAGTACTTTTCCTCATAAAATCTACATATTCTCATAATACTAATTATAAGTTGTTTTTGATGGATGAGTGGATATATCAAATATCCATATTTTTCCAAAATGAATACACAGAATATACAGATAAATAAGGAAAGCAATATCCATATTTATTCGCAGCTTCATATGAAGAAAATATGATTTGCGGGAATAAAAAAGAGAGCTGTGCGTTGTGCACAGCTCTCTGCCGTTTTGGTATAGAACCATTTTATTCCAAAGGAAGTTTGAAGTAGTTCTTTGCATTATTGTAGGAGATATCGGTTACGATCTCACCAAGTACATCCATATCTGCAGGGAACTCACCATTTTCTACCCAGTTTCCGATCAGGTTGCACAGAATACGACGGAAGTATTCATGTCTGGTATAAGATAAGAAACTGCGGGAGTCTGTTAACATTCCTACAAAGCCTGACAGATTGCCTAAGTTTGCAAGAGAGATCATCTGATCCTGCATACCGGTCTTGTGATCATTGAACCACCATGCACTTCCCTGCTGGATCTTGGCAACTGCAGTGGAATCCTGGAAGCATCCGAGGATGGTTCCGATTGCCTGGTTGTCATTCGGATTCAGACTGTAGATAACAGTTCTGGGAAGCTCATCCGTAGAAGCAAGGGCATTGAGGAAATCAGCAAGCTCTGAAGAAGGCGCATAGTTGTTGATACAGTCAAAGCCTGTGTCAGGTCCCTTCTTTGTATACATCAACTTGTTGTTATCGCGCTTACAGCCATAGTGAAGCTGCATAGCCCAGTCTAATCTTGCATATTCTTTGCCTACAAATACCATGAATGCAGTCTTGAACTTGGTTTCCTCTTCCTTGGTCAGAGCAATTTTGTTTCTTCTCTTTAAGAAGATTTCCTCTACCTCATCATCGGTTGCAGGAAGGTACATCACATATTCAAGACCATGGTCAGATACGTTACATCCCATGGAAGCAAAGAATTCCATACGATTGGTCAAAGCAGCTTTTAATTCGGCAAAGGAATGAATTGCATTCATACCTGCAGCTGCAGCCAGTTTGTCAAGATATTCTAAATAATCAGGCTTTTCAATGTTCATAGCCTTGTCAGGTCTCCATGCCGGAAGTACCTTTACGTCAAAACTTTCGTCTTCAGCAATTGCTTTGTGCCACTCTAAGCTGTCGATAGGATCATCAGTGGTACAGATTAATGTAACATTACTGTTCTTAATAATATTACGTGCGCTCATGGAAGGATCCTGTAATTTTTCGTTACAAAGATTCCAAACTTCATCAGCAGTCTTTTTGTTTAAGTAGCCATTGTAGCCGAAATAACGCTGTAATTCCAAATGGCTCCAGTGGAATAAGGGGTTACCGATTGCTTTTCCTAAGCATTCTGCCCATTTGCAGAATTTCTCGTAATCGGAAGCGTCTCCGGTAATATAT
>CAYXQG010000070.1:0-8380 GCA_964467405.1 uncultured Acetatifactor sp.
CGACATGATTAGTGCAAACAATGTAACCTACAGAGTCGGCAAGAAGGCTCTGTTTGAAGATGTAAACATTAAGTTTACGGAAGGTAACTGTTATGGTTTGATCGGTGCAAACGGTGCCGGCAAATCCACCTTTTTAAAAATCCTCTCAGGTGCACTTGATACCACCAACGGTGATATCGTTATTACTCCGGGCCAAAGACTTTCCGTTTTGGAACAGGATCATTTCAAATATGATGATTATGTAGTAATGGATACCGTTATTATGGGCAATGCCCGTCTCTATGAGATCATGAAGGAAAAAGAGGCCATCTATATGAAGGAAGACTTCACGGATGAGGATGGTATCCGTGCCAGCGAACTGGAAGGTGAATTCGCTGAGATGGACGGTTGGGAAGCAGAATCAAATGCTGCCATGCTCTTAAACGGTCTGGGTATCGGACCGGAATTCCACTATAGTGTAATGAACGAATTGGACAGTAATGTTAAGGTTAAGGTACTGTTGGCAAAGGCCTTATTCGGTAACCCTGATATCCTGCTTCTCGATGAGCCTACAAACCATCTGGATCTGGATGCAATTGCCTGGCTGGAAGAATTTTTGATCAATTTTGACAATACTGTTATCGTAGTGTCCCATGACCGTTATTTCCTAAACAAGGTCTGCACCCATACTGCTGATATTGACTATGGCAAGATCCAGCTCTATGCAGGTAACTACGACTTCTGGTATGAGTCCAGCCAGTTATTGATCAAGCAGATGAAGGAAGCCAACAAAAAGAAGGAAGAAAAAATCAAGGAATTGCAGGAATTCATCTCTCGTTTCTCTGCAAATGCTTCTAAATCAAAGCAGGCTACTTCCCGTAAGCGTGCCTTAGAGAAGATTGAGTTAGACGAGATCAAGCCCTCCAGCAGAAAATATCCTTATATTGACTTCCGTCCCGACAGAGAGATCGGCAACGAAGTGCTGAGTGTGGAACACATCAGTAAGACTATTAACGGTGAGAAGGTATTGGATGATATTTCCTTTATTGTCGGCCATGATGACAAAATTGCTTTTGTTGGCAGCAATGAAATTGCCAAAACTACCCTTTTCCAGATCCTTGCCGGAGAACTGGAACCGGATGAAGGCACCTATAAATGGGGTGTTACAACTTCCCAGGCATATTTCCCGAAGGATAATACTGACGAATTTGATAACGATCTGACCATCGTAGACTGGCTGACCGGTTACTCTCCCGTTAAGGATGTAACCTATGTACGTGGCTTCTTAGGACGTATGTTATTTGCCGGTGATGATGGTGTAAAGAAAGTGAAAATACTTTCCGGTGGTGAAAAGGTCCGCTGTCTCTTATCCAAGATGATGATCAGCGGTGCTAACTGTCTTATTTTTGATGAGCCTACCAACCATTTGGATATGGAGTCCATCACCGCCCTGAATAATGGTGTTATTAAATTTAAAGGTGTGGTATTATTCTCCTGTCATGACCATCAGTTTGTACAAACCAGTGCAAACCGTATTATTGAGCTTTTGCCCAACGGTAAGATGATTGACAAGATCACTACCTACGATGAATATCTTGCCAGCGATGATATGGCACGTAAGAGAACCGTCTATACTGCCCGCAAGGAAGATGACGAAGATTAATCAACAGGGAGCTGCATGCGTAACAAACGCATACAGCTCCTTCTTAGCAAATAACTGTATAACCTTCACAGGACAGGAAAGAGGAACAATGAACCCAATTGATTTACATGTACATTCCACCCGTTCAGACGGCACCTTCACACCAAAGCAGCTGGTAGATTATGCGGCAGAAAAAGGACTTACTGCATTTGCACTGACAGACCATGATTCCATAGATGGTCTGGAGGAAGCCATTTCCTACGCCAAGAAGAGGCGGCTGCAATATCCGGATACTCCGCAGGTCATTCCCGGCATTGAATTTTCGACGGAATATCAGGGCCGTGATATCCACATTGTCGGGCTTGATATTGATTATCATTCCGCTGAATTTAATTCCCTGTTAAAAGATTTTATCAACGCACGAACGGAACGAAATATCAAAATGTGTACGCTTCTTCAGGAGGGTGCACATATGGATATTTCCTATGACAAACTACTGGCTGAATTTCCTGACAGTACGATCACACGGGCGCATTATGCTGCTTACATGCTAAGGCACGGATATATCAAAAGCATCAATGAAGCCTTTGAACGTTATGTAGGAGATCACTGTCCCTACTATGTTCCCCGCCATAAGGTTACTCCCCTTCAGGCGATAGAGCTTATCCTTCAGGCATCAGGCATACCCATTCTTGCTCACCCCATGCTCTATCACTTCAGTAAGGACAGACTGGAGCGATTGGTTTCCGAACTGGCTGCCGGAGGGCTTCTCGGTATAGAGGCCATCTATCCTACCCACACTGCCGGAGAAGAACGTGAAATACGCACATTGGCAAATAAGTATTTGCTTGCCATCAGCGGCGGTTCTGATTTTCATGGCACCAACAAACCCAAATTAGATCTTGGAACAGGATATGGATCCTTATATGTTCCTTCTGAAATATTAAACCAACTTAGGGAAAAGAAAAAAAGCTCCATAGATTCGTACTAACGAATCTATGGAGCATCACACTATCTGATCTGATCCCTATTGATTGATCACATCTTCAACCTTTTCAGCAACAGCTTCAACAGCATCTTCTACCTTCTCAACAATATCCTCCACTGCTTCCTCTGCTTTTGTTACTGCTTCTTCAACAACCTCTGTAACCTCGCCCTCGTCCACAACTTCCACAACAGGCTCAGGCATCTTAGTTCCGCATGCCGGACAGAAAGCTACATTATCGTCCACTTCCTTACCACACTGAGGACATACACAGCTGCCCTTTAACTTACGGATTTCTTCTTTTAAGCGGGTAATTTCTGCAAGTGCAGCATCAATGGCTTCCATCTTCTCTGCCATCTCTGCCGGAGCATCCTCCCTTAAATTCTCATAGACATATTTACCGATTTCAGAATATGCACTCTTAACAATATTCTCCTGTGCAGAAACCTGACTGCTTAATTTGGTAATCTCTGCAAGCTCTTTTGCCTTCTGTGCAACCTCATTTCCTGTTTTTGTTAATTTTTCCTTTGCCTTGTTAAAAAAATCCATATTTTCCTCCAATCCGAGATTGTCCCTGACAATTTTTTAGTCCAATACCACGCTTAGCCCTCTACTATCAGAAAACGACCGTCACCAACATCGAACACCTCTGCTGCTTCAAGAATCTCTTCTCCAACAGCACCGTCCATGTCCACACCTTCCTCTTCGAAGAATTGAACAACCTCCTCAACTGAGTTAACTACCACTGCCATACATTCTTCCAAAAAGTTCTCTGCTTCTTCCATGGAATCCGCCACTTCTTCCGGAAACAGCTGTAATTGATTCTCCAAAAAGCATTGTAATACCGCAACATCATATTCCTGCATATGAGTCCCTCCTTAAAAATATGAGTTTATTAAAAGCTTTTTTCTTATCATAATTTTTTTATTCTGTAACGTCAAGACTCTTGCTGAAATTTAATGATATTTTTCATTTCATGATATAATCTGGCAATGGGCAGTCCCACAACATTATTGTAATCACCATTTATTCTTTCCACAAAACGTCCGCCTATACCCTGAATGCCATAGGCTCCGGCTTTATCCTCCGGTTCAGAGGTATCCACATACCACCTGATCTCTTCCTCCGTCATAGGATAAAATCTGACCCCGGTACCTTCTGAAAAGGATATTTTCTTCTCCTCTCCGTTTTTTCTGACACATAAGGTTACGCCGGTATATACAGAATGCTCCCTGCCCTGCAGTCTGCGCAGCATATTTTCCGCATCCTGCCTGTCCGCAGGCTTTCCAAGGATTTCTCCATCCAATGCAACTACTGTATCTGCACCGATCACCAAAACCTCCTCCGTTGTATTTTGAAATACTGCCCGGGCCTTCAGGGCGGACAGTTCTTTTACAACCTCTGTAGGATTAGTTCCGGTCACAATTTCCTCCACATCACTGACGCGGATCTCAAATTCAAGTCCAAGCTGCTCCATCAATTCTTTTCGTCTGGGAGAAGCCGATGCCAATATGATTTTCACTATATCTGCCTTTCCGGGATGAACATTCTGCTGTTATGTACATCCTCACCTTTTAGTGCCTGTGCCTTTAAAACCGCATCCTCGCAAAATGCCGCCTGGGCTCCAAACAATATCTTTCCTCTCTTATCCACCTTTTCATAGGTACCGTCTGCCTGCATTACATAAGCCTTCAGCGTATCCTTTAACTGGTACTGTAATATTTTAAGCAGCTCTTCCTTCAATACAGGTGCCTCAACGGGGAACATAATTTCTACACGACGCTCCAGATTTCTGGGCATCCAGTCCGCACTGGCACAATAGATCTCATAATTCTCCGCATTGTGAAAATAAAAGATCCTGCTGTGCTCCAGAAAATAGCCGACAATGGAACGGACTGTGATATTTTCACTGACGCCCAAAATCCCTGTCCTCAGACAGCAAATACCTCTGACGATCAGATCGATCTTTACACCTGCAGCTGATGCTTCATACAGTGCAGCAATAATATCCTTGTCACACAAAGAATTGACCTTTGCAATAATATGTGCCTTTTTGCCCTCCAGGGCATACTTTTTTTCTCTGTCGATCAGATATAAAAATTTATCCTTCAGCCAAAGCGGTGCAAGAGACAGCTTATTCCAAAACAACGGTTCCGAATATCCGCTTAACATGTTAAAGACTGCCGTTGCATCCTCTCCTATCTGTTCTGAGCAGGTAAGCAGACCTACATCCGAATAGATCTTGGCCGTTGAATCGTTATAATTACCGGTACCCAAATGCACATACCTGCGAATACCGTCTTCTTCCCTTCTGACAACCAATGTGATCTTACTGTGGGTTTTTAATCCAACAAGGCCATAAATAACATGGCAGCCGGCTTTTTCCAGCTTCTTTGCCCAGACAATATTATTCTCCTCGTCAAACCTTGCCTTCAGCTCTACCAGTACGGAAACCTGCTTGCCATTTTCCGCTGCCTGGGAAAGAGCCGCTATAATAGGGGAATTACCGCTCACTCTGTAAAGTGTCTGCTTGATCGCCAATACCTCCGGATCTTTGGCCGCCTGACGGATAAAGTCCACAACCGGCTGAAAGCTCTGGTAAGGATGATGCAGCAGAATATCCCCTTTACGGATCTGTGCAAAAATATCACATCCTGCCGGAAGTTGCGGTACCTGTTGTGGCTCATACTCAGGCGCTTTCAGGTGGTCATAACCGCCAAGATTTGTCATCTTACTTAAGAAAGTCAGATCCAGCGGACCGTCAATCTCATAGATATTCGGTGTGGATATATGCAGTTCCTTTTTCAGGATCTTCAAAAGGCGCTTATCCATTCCGGCTTCCACTTCCAGACGGATCACTTCACCCCACTGACGCTTCTTCAGCTGCTTTTCGATTTCCTTTAATAGATCCGCCGCTTCCTCCTCTTCAATGGTCAGATCTGCATTTCGCATGATCCTGAAGGGATGGGCGCATACAATATTATAATTCAAAAACAACTTTTGGATATTTCTTTCAATGATTTCCTCTAACAGAATCACCTTCTGTACTTTTCCCTCATCCTTCGGCAAAAGGACTATTCTGGAAAGCACACCCGGCACCTGTACCGTAGCAAATTCATAACTGCCTGTTTCATCCTTTTTCTGTACAAGTGCCGCAATGTTCAGGGTTTTGTTCCGAACAAGGGGAAATGGTCTGGAAGAATCCACTGCCATAGGTGTAAGCACCGGATACACATTCTCTTCAAAATACTTGTCTATATAAGCAGCCTCTGATCTGTTTAATATTTCATGCTGTTTTATTACATGGATCCCGTTCTGTTCCAATAACGGAAGCAGGGAACGGTTGTATGTTGAATATTGGAGCCCGACCAATTTATGGATCTCCTCGGAAAGCTTTTTTAACTGTTCCGTAGGCGTCATACCCGCAATATCCGGCTTTTCATATCCTGCATTCACCATATCCTTTAAGGATGCTACCCTGACCATAAAAAATTCATCCAAATTTGAGGATGTAATGCTTAGGAATTTCAGACGTTCAAATAAAGGAATCGTCTTATCTCTCGCCTCTCCTAAAATTCTATGGTCAAATTGCAGCCAGCTCAATTCTCTGTTTGCATAAAAACAAGGATTTCTGAAATCAATTTCTGCCATACTTATTCCTCCGCATTCCTTCTGTCAGAATATTTTTTTCTGTTTAATGACAGGCTCTATATTGAACACTTCGCTAAAAAACTGCGCTCTCTTGCCAAACAACCCCTTCTCAAGTGCAATATTTTCCTGGGAATCCAAGGTTAATATCAGCTGTCTGTCCTTCACAACTGCTTTAACCCCCTTCAGCTTCTGTTTATGGCTTCTATCCAGTCCGTTTGCAACCTTCAGAATTGCTGTCAGCTTTGCAACGATCAGATAGGCCTGCTGTGTCAGACTGCTTTCATTCATATTTTCATAATATACGAAGGGGCTGTGATTATATCTGACCACATTTGCTACAATCTCACGCTCCATATGGGACAGACCGATGATCTCCGTAGCCATGATAATGTGGTAGGAGGTTTCCCCTATGTCCGTCATGCTGATATATTTCCCGCAATCATGCAAAATAGCAGCAATCCTGAGATAAAAACGTTCTCTCTTTCCCATACCGTGTATCTTTTTCATACTGTCAAAGATGGTCATGGTAATATTTTCCAAAGTCTCCGCACGCTTACGACTTCCCATGTAACGCTTGCTGATATTTACGGCGCATGCAAGGATATCCTTTTCAAAATCATGTTCACACAGCATGATCTTATTCTTTTCGGCATATTCATAAGCAATGCCGTCACATAAACCCACTCCCGGTGCCCAGATTTTCTCTGCCTCCATCAGCTTCATCAGACGATTTACTATATGTGCGCTGATGGATGTTAAATTAGCTGCTTCCACGGAAACAGCCAGTTTTACAGCAAGCTCTGATACAGAAGTACTGCATAACAAGGCTAAAAACCGTTCGTATTCTTCCATATTGACAGTGGCACCGGTTCCTTTCTCCCTGGCCTTGGCTGCGATCCAGACTGATAAATAGTCATCCACCACGATCAGTGTCTTAATATGACTATCCTTCAAATACAGCTTCTTAAAGGTATTCAGCTGTGCAGATACGATCTCATCGATCATGCTTACAGTCTGACTGCTCTTGATATCAAGCTTACCTAACCATTCCTGCATACGAAGCACACCCAGCTTCATATTTTGAGTAGCTACCAGCACATCCTTGTCAAACAGGGAAATCTGGATGCTTCCTCCGCCGATATCTACAATTGCAGTTCCTTCTCTGATGATCTCCTTAAAGCTTTCTCCTGTAAATGCAATGGCTTTATAATCTAAAAATCTCTGTTCTGAATTGCTCAGCACCTCAATCCTTATTCCGGTCCTCTGTTCGATCTGATCCAGAATGATCTGCGTATTGGAAGCCTCTCTGATAGCACTGGTACCATATGCTTTATACTCAGAAACCTTATAAGTATGCATGATCGCAGAATATTCCTTCAGCGTTCGGCACAGCTCATCCAGCTTATCATTGCTGATCTTGCCATTTACATAAGTATCTGTACCCAGTGCGATCCTCTGTCGCACATGTTCCAGAACCCTGCTGCTGTTTTTGCCGGAAAATTCGACTATCTTTAATGAAATTTCAAAGCTTCCTACGTCAATGGCTGCAAATAATTTAACACCCATACTCTGTTTCCCACCTTTACTCTCCCGGGTTTCTATGCCTGGGTACCTAAAATATAATCAATAAACTGCTGCGCTGTTCTTCCTGATAATCCGCCATGTGCAAGCTCCCACTTATTGGCCTCAAGTAAAAGTGCTTCCTTTTCCATGGTAATACCGTGGCGCTGTGCAAGTGTGGTAACAATCTTTTCAAATTCCTTTTTATCCGGTGATCCGAAATAAATGGTCACGCCGAATCTGGATACCAAAGACAGCTTCTCCTGTACGGTATCGCTTGTATGCATATCCTGACGGATCTCTTCCTTGTCGGTATAATTTTCCCGGATCAGATGCCTTCTGTTTGAGGTCGCATAGATCAGTACATTTTCCGGTTTTTTCTCCAGGCCGCCCTCAATAACAGCCTTTAAGTATTTATATTCAATTTCAAATTCCTCAAAGCTTAGATCATCCATATAAATGATAAACTTATAATTCCGGTTCTTGATCTGGCTTATGCATGCATTTAAATCCTGGAACTGGTGCTTGTATACTTCAATGATACGGAGTCCCTTGTCATAATA
>CAYXQG010000071.1:0-8314 GCA_964467405.1 uncultured Acetatifactor sp.
GGGAGGCCTGCACAGCCGTATACATCTGTCTGCTGATGCACAGATCCGCAAAGGTATAGAAGCTGGCATCCCTGCCACAGTCATAATCCCTGACTGCTTTAAACAGACCGATCATTCCCTCCTGGATCAGATCCTCTGTATCTGCACCAAGTATATACATGGATTTTGCCTTGTTTCGCACCAGATTTTTATACTTGTCCATGATGTAGTCCATGATCATATTTTCTCCGTCGCGCAGACGGTCGATCAACACTTCATCACTTTCCTGCTCATAATTTGTATACATATTTGCTCCCGTATTCCTGCTTTTACAAAAATCCTATTGCAGTCTCTGTCTTACGATCTCATAAGCCAGTACACCTGCTGCAACCGATGCATTCAGGGAATCAATATCTCCCTTCATGGGGATGGATGCGATCATGTCACATTTTTCTTTGACCAGACGTCCTACGCCCTCTCCCTCGTTTCCGATCACCAGCCCGATGGGACCCTTCAGATCCAGCTTATACATTTCTGTTCCGCCCATATCAGCACAAACAAACCACAGGCCTTCCTTTTTCAGTTCCTCAATGGTCTTTGCCATATTCGTAACCTTTGCTACCGGTGTATAATTCAAGGCACCTGCCGAAGTGCGCGCCACAGTGGCAGTCAGACCTGCTGCCCGGTTTTTGGGGATGATCACACCGTGTGCGCCTGCCAGATTTGCAGTACGGATGATCGCACCTAAATTGTGAGGATCCTCGATATTATCCAGCAAAAAGAGAAAAGGGGGTTCCTTTTTTTGTCTGGCTGCCTCCAGTATATCCTCTACTTCTGCATATTCATAGGCTGCTGCATAAGCGATCACACCCTGATGCTTTCCGGTCTCGGACATTTGATCCAGACGTTCCTTGGTCACAAACTTCACTAAGGTATCATGCTTCTTAGCCTCACGCTTGATTGTCATGATCGGACCGTCCTGACAGCCATCCTGTATAAAAATCTTATCAATAGGCTTTCCTGAGCGGTAAGCCTCTATTACGGCATTTCTGCCTTCTATGGTCAATTCCTGATATCCCATATTGTTCATCCTTTCTGTCAGTAATATAAAAGCCTTCCGGCTTAACCTAAATGCGAAGTCCGGCTCTCTCTATTCCTTCCCTGACCAGATATAACAGCCTGTCTGTCTGATCCGTCAAATACAAAAAGCCCATCAATGCTTCGAAGCCTGTAGCCTTGCGATAATCTGTAATGGACGCATTTTTTGCGGAGGTATTGGACTTAGCATTCCGTCCCCGTCTGTATACAGCTGCCTCTTCCTCCGTCAGGATCTCCATAAGTGCTTCTATCATGGCTGCCTGGGTCCCTGCCTGTACATATTTCACCGTACGCTTATGCAGTTCATTTGCCGCACGGTTGGCTCTTTCCACGACAACCGTACGGATCACTACCTCATAAACTGAATCTCCGATATAAGCAAGTGTTAACGGAGAATAGGCCCTTACATCCACCTTACCGCAGACAAAAGTATCCTTAATTTTTTCCAATAAGCTTATGCTCTCTTCCATTTAACACCCTCACGGGTATCCTCAATCACAATACCCTTTTCTAAAAGTTCACTTCTGATCGCATCTGCCAGAGCAAAATTCTTTTCCTTCTTGGCAGCCTTACGTTCTTCAATCTTTGCCAGTACATATGCCTCTAACTCTGAATCAACACCGAAATCAGTCACAGCCTCTTCCTTTAAAAGGTCCAGACCCAGTACTTCATCAAAGCTTGCAATAACAGCACGCTTTGTTGCATCACTTAAATCTGCCTTCAATACATCATATAAAAGTGTGATTCCCATAGAAGTATTCACATCATTGCCGACAATCTCAATGAATTTATCCTTATATTCTTTTACTGCCGTCTCATCTGCTGCACCGTCACTGCCCAGATCCGCAATACGTTTCTTTAACTTCTTATAAGTACCTGCTGCCTGATCCAGTGCTTCATAGGAAAATACCAGTGGTTTGCGGTAATGGGACTGTAAACAGAAGAGTCTGTATGCCAGAGGATCATAGCCTTTCTTTTCCAACAGGGAAACAGTCAAAAACTCTCCCTTTGACTTACTCATCTTACCGGTCTGGTCGTTCAGGTGATGTACATGGAACCAGTAGTTACACCATTTATGTCCCAGATAAGCTTCACTCTGAGCGATTTCATTGGTATGATGGGGGAACATATTGTCAATACCGCCGCAGTGGATATCCATATATTCTCCCAGATGTTTCATGCTGATGCAGGAGCATTCAATATGCCAGCCCGGATATCCGACACCCCATGGGCTGTCCCATTTCAGTGCCTGATCTTCAAACTTTGACTTGGTGAACCATAATACAAAATCATTCTTATTTCTCTTATTTTCATCCTCTGTTACATCATCACGCACGCCTACCATCAATTCATCCTCTGACTGATTGCCGAATACGTAATAATCCTTTAACTTGGAGGTATCAAAATAAATATTTTCTCCTGCCTGATATGCATATCCCTTCTGAAGCAGCACTTCGATCATATGAATAAATTCATCAATACAATTGGTAGCAGGCTCCACCACATCAGGTGTTTTAATATTTAATTTTGCACAATCCGAAAAGAAGGCATCCGTATAGAATTTCGCGATTTCCATAACAGTCTTATTCTCTCTCTTCGCACCCTTTAACATTTTATCTTCACCGGTATCTGCATCAGAGGACAAATGTCCTACGTCCGTAATATTCATAACACGCTTCACATCATAACCGGCATAACGGAAGGTCTTCTCCAACACATCCTCCATGATATAGCTTCGCAGATTACCAATATGTGCAAAATGATATACGGTAGGTCCGCAGGTATACATGTTTACCTTGCCTTCTACATTTGGTACAAATTCTTCGATATTTCTTGTCAGGGTATTAAACAGTTTCATCCTTATTTTCCTCTCTTTTCTTCGTTTTTAATAAATTGATTTCTTCTTCCAGTTCTATGATCTTATTGGTCAATGCCGCATTGCTGCGCTGCAGATTCAAAATATCTTCTTTTACGGGATCGGGCAGATCTGTCTGGTTCATATCCTCCCTGGGCAGGGTACGATTATGTCGCTTTACTACACGTCCCGGTACACCAACCACCGTTGAATCGGGCGGAACCGGTGACAGAACCACACTGCCTGCACCAATCTTGGAGTTGGCCCCTATGGTGAAGGATCCTAATACCTTTGCGCCTGCACTGATCATAACATTATCTTCTACGGTAGGATGTCTCTTTCCATGCTCCTTACCGGTTCCGCCCAGTGTAACTCCCTGGTAAAGGGTTACATTGTCGCCGATGATCGTGGTCTCCCCTATGATCACACCATTTCCATGATCAATAAAAAATCCCTTGCCGATCTGTGCACCCGGATGTATTTCGATACCGGTTTTGCGGACACCTCTTTGAGAAATATATCTTGCAAGAAAATAATGCTTCCCCACATATAATCTGTGTGCCAGCCGGTAATGCAGCATTACCTTAAAGCTGGGGTAGAGAAATACCTCCATCCAGGAATGTATCGCAGGGTCTCTTTCACGAATGATCTGTATTTCTTCCCGAATATTACTGATAAGTCCCATCCTTATCCCGTCCTTCCTATTATAGCATGAAAAAATATCCTGCACACAAAAAAACGGATAAATTCCTCTCTTAAGAGACGAATTTATCCGCGGTTCCACTCTTCTTAAAGACCAATGTCTTTCACTCAATGCGTTTAACGCAACGCCTACGGGTCTGTATACTTTACAGCCTGTCAGACTGCCGGAAAATCAATTCCTGCACGAAACAAATATCGCGTGTTCCACAAACCGGCTCACGAATGCACTTCTTCCTCTTTCCGCCGGGACTGCTTCCAGTCGATGACACTCCCTCTCTGTGACTTCCCAAAGAATACTCTTTTCGTTCTCAGCCATTTCGTATATATTTAATAGAATATGCAAAACATTCTGTTTTGTCAACCAGAATTTTATGATTCTTCGGCATGCCCGCTCCTAGGTCCTGCTGCATCCGCTGCAGCCGGCACATCTGCCTGCCTGCACATCCTCTGCCACCAGATTGAACGGACTTGTCAGCATGCAGACCGCCTGGGAAGAAATACCTTCTCCGGTACCGGTAAAGCCAAGACCTTCCTCAGTAGTCGCCTTTACATTTACCTGCTGGGGATCTATTCCCAGCGCATCAGCAATATTTTCACACATTTGATCTATAAAAGGACGCATCTTGGGAGCCTGTGCAATAATGGTAGCATCAATATTTTCAATCAGAAAGCCTTTTTCTTCCAGAAGTTCTCCTACTTTTTTCAAAAGAACCATGGAGGATATTCCTTTATATGCCGGATCACTGTCCGGGAAATGCTTGCCGATATCTCCTAATGCTGCCGCCCCCAGAAGTGCATCCGATACAGCATGCAAAAGCACGTCTGCATCGGAATGACCAAGAAGTCCCTTTTCATACGGGATCTTCACACCTCCGATAATCAACTCCCTGCCCTCTGTCAGTCGATGAACATCATAACCCATTCCAACTCTCATATCCTAAGTCTCCTATTTGCCAACCTGCTTAATTCTCTGCCTTCTTCTTTCTCTTCGGAAGCGCATCTGCTATAGAACTATATTTTTTCCTGCTGCGCCTATTATATTCGCTTCCGTCCCGTCTGATATCCTTTTTGGTATCTTTTCTGCGTTCCCTGCGCTCTCTTCTGTCATCACGGCGGCCTGCATTTTCCTCATAACCGCCGCGTTTTTCCTTCTGTCTGCTGCTTCTTTCGCTTCGTCCGGCATGCTCTTCCTTGCGTCTGTCTGCGCGCTCGCCTCTTTTGAAACGATCCCCTGTGCGTCTGCCGTCTCTTTCGTTTCGTCCTGATCGTTTTCCGGTACGATCTTCTTTTCGCACTTTGAAATCATCCTCTGCAATATCCGTACCCATCTCACCTACGCTGTCCTTTAGAAAAGCAGCCGCAATATCCAATGCATCGCATTCCCCTTCCTGCATTCTGCGCTGGATAAACTTCTTCATCAATTCAAAATCTTCGCTGTCTTTGTAAACCATAACCCTGTCCAGGGCCTTTTCTGCTTTTGAACGCATGACTCTGGAGGCACTGGGAAGCTTCTGTTCTTCGATTGTTGTATGGCAGATCCTTTCGATCTCCCTGATCTTAAAAATCTCTCTTCCGCTTACAAAGGTAAAGGAAAGGCCTGTTTTTCCGGCTCTTCCTGTTCGACCGATACGGTGCACATAATATTCAATATCCTGAGGTACATCATAATTCAGCACGATCTCCACATCATCCACGTCAATACCGCGTGCAGCCACGTCTGTTGCGATCAGGATGTGAGTGGTGCCGTTTCGGAATCTGTTCATGGCAATATCTCTCTGATACTGGGTCAGATCACCATGTAAGCCCTCTGCCTGAAAACCATTTTCCTTCAGCAGACCGGTCAGATCATCCACCATTTTTTTGGTATTACAGAAGATCAGACACAGATTGGGCTGATAAAATTCCAAAAGTCTGATCATGGCAGCATTTTTATCCTCATGTCTGATGCGGAAATATCTCTGTGTAACCAAAGGAATGGTCAATTCCTTTGCTGCTACCTTTACCAGCTCTGCATCATGCTGGAATTTTCCGGTAATTTCCAAAATAGGCTTGGGCATGGTTGCAGAAAAAAGTGCTGTTTGATGCTCTCCGGGAATTTGTCCTAAGATCAGCTCCATATCCTCTCTAAAGCCCATATTCAGCATTTCATCCGCCTCATCCAATACCACCATATGAACATCCTCTAATTTGATGGTATGACGACGCATATGATCCATGACACGTCCCGGTGTACCCACTACGATCTGCACACCTCTAAGTCCTGAAATCTGCCTGTTAATATCCTGACCTCCATAAACCGGAAGCACCTTGATACCCTGCATGTATTTAGCGATCTTACGCAATTCCTCCGCTGCCTGCATGGCAAGCTCACGGGTCGGGCACAGAACAACTGCCTGCAGCTTACGGTTCTGAGGATCGATCTTCTGTATCAACGGAATACCAAATGCAGCAGTCTTACCGGTACCGGTCTGTGCCTGTCCGATAATATCCTTGCCCTCCAGCAAATACGGAATTGCCTGCTCCTGGATCGGAGACAGTTTGGTAAAGCCCATATCATGAATGGCCCGTACAATACGTGTATCCAACATTGCCTCTACCTCTGCCAAGGTGCTGTCCTGTTCCTGTGTATCCTGTTCTTCAATCTTTACATTTTCTTCTAAATTCATATATTTTCCCTTCTAAATAAAATCTCCCGCCATCTGCCTTAGGCCGGTGAAATTTGCAGCAATCTCTTGGCATTATCCGCAAAAATCATCTTTTTTTCTTTCTCCGTGATCAGGGTATCCAAAAGGACACCGCCGATAAACATTGCCGGATTACAGGTGGGGTAATCGGAGCCAAATAAGAAACGTTCCGCACCACATTCATCCATGCCCCTGCGCAGCATACCATGGCGAAACAGACCTGTTCCGGACAGATCCAGATAATAATTCTCACTCATTTTCATGCGGCTTAAATGCCTCATATAATCCTTATACTCCCCCGGATGAGCTGCTACAAATATGGCATCCGGATGTTTTCTTACCATCTCATCCATCTGATCATTATCCATGGAATGAAAGCTTACAACCATATGATATGCCGCAGCCACATCCAGTATCTCATCAAATTCCCTACAGGAATAATCTGCCCATCCGTGCATATAAGGCACCAGTTCACCGATCAGCCGGATTCCCCTTTTGGCCATCCTCTCTATTTCATCACAGGATTCCTTCACATATGCAGGATGTACATGAAAGCCCGGAATATAAAAATCTCCGTATTTCTCCTGCAGCAGCAGGCTACGTCTGTTTCCTTCTGCGATCATTTCCCACTCATTGGCATAAACAGGATCTTCCCCTGCCCGGTTACAGCAAATTACGGAGCCGCATATTTTCTTAATCCCCAGCCCCTTTAAATAACTGACTGTATTTTCCGGTGACATTTCCAGATATTCCTTATGCCCGCAAATATTACTGGCTGCATCCGTAAAAGGATGTGTATGAAAATCGATAATTTCATAATCCATATTTTATTTCCTCTGATTTCGGGGACAAAAGGGACCTCGCACCTTTTCCTCGTACGATGTCCCTTCTAAAACAGTCCCATATTATTCTACTGCATATTTCTGATTGAACTTATCCAGCAAAAGTGCTGACACAATACCCACTGCCAGACAAATGACATTTACGGCACAGCTTACAAAAGAAACAGTAAAGCTGGCAAAAGGGATGATCATAATGGTAGCAGCGATCACAACGCCCACGATCGCATGGAATGATACAGAATAATGCTTTTTAAATAAGGTATCCACTGCTCTTGCGAACAGAATGATCGTAGCTAATGCACCGATTCCGCCGGGAATCAGAACAGAAAAATCAAGATTGCCGATACCTGCTACAAAAGGCTCATATAATCCCAAAGGCATTAATAATGTAGAAAAGCTCATGCCCGGAGCGATAACGCTCAATGCCAGGCAGAATCCGCAGAATAAATACCATACAAAGCTCGGTGTAATCTGAACAGAAAATATCTGCAGACTGATCAGCAATGCAAAAACAATGATCATGGCAATCACCAATGAAATATAGGAATTTTTATTTCTTCCCTCTTCGCCGGCCTCTCTGAAAAGAGACGGAAGCATACCGGTGATCAATCCTACAAAGAGACATACGGAAGGTGCCGGATATCTTTCCAATAATACGGAAAGAATCTTTGCAATTCCCATAAAACCTATAACACCGCCGATACCGATGGGGATCAGCTTAGGCACATGTGTCTTAAATTTACGAAATGGATCTGCTAAAAATTCCATAATGGTTTTGTAGATACCGAATACTACACAAAGTACACCTCCGGAAATACCGGGCAGTACTGCTCCCAGACCGATCAATGCCCCTTGTAATATCTTAATAACAAAACGTGATAAGGAAAAATTCTTTTCTTGCTTCATAATCAAACCTCTTCTTCATTCTTTTCCATAAAAGGATACCGTTTTACAAACTCCCTGTAAAACAAAAAGATGCCGAACTTTCGACATCTCTTAATAGCGAGAGGGGGATTCGAACCCTCGACACCGCGGGTATGAACCGCGTGCTCTAGCCAACTGAGCTATCTCGCCACAACATATACCAACTAACGTTGGAATGGAACCTATAGGGCTCGAACCTATGACCCTCTGCTTGTAAGGCAGATGCTCTC
>CAYXQG010000072.1:0-8297 GCA_964467405.1 uncultured Acetatifactor sp.
GATCGGTATGCTGGCAACGGTAATGAACTGTATCTATGTTTCGGAAATATTCCGTTCCGTAGGCATGATGACCAATATCCTGACTCCTTTTGAGTGCGGTTCCTTTACCAAGCTCTTTTCCAAGGACAGAGCGAATAAATATTTTGAAAAAGGTATGGTAGTATTTTTTGCAGGAGGTACGGGACATCCCTATTTCTCAACCGATACCGGTGTAGTATTGAGGGCTATTGAAATTGATGCAGAGGTAATTCTGCTTGCGAAGGCAATAGACGGTGTCTATGATTCAGACCCGGCAAAGAATCCGGATGCAAAAAAATATACAGAGGTTTCCATTGATGAAGTAGTGGAGAAGAATCTTCAGGTAGTTGACATGACGGCATCCATTCTGGCCAGAGACAACAAGATGCCGATGTGGGTATTTGGATTAAATGAAGAGAATAGTATTGTAAATACTATAAAAGGTGAGTTTAACGGAACGAAGGTTACCGTATAAATAGGATTATGATATAAATATGAAGGAGGCGTATATATGGACGCAAGATTACAGCAGTATGATGACAAAATGAAGAAAGCATTTGAACATTTGGAGATGGATTATCAGGGTATCAGAGCAGGACGTGCAAACCCTCATGTGTTGGATAAATTACGTGTAGATTATTATGGAATGCCTACCCCCATTCAGCAGGTAGGAAATGTAACTGTTCCGGAGGCAAGAATCATTCAGATCGCTCCTTGGGAGAAGTCTTTGATCCGTGAGATTGAAAAGGCAATCCTTACATCTGATATCGGCATCAATCCTTCTAACGACGGCAGTGTGATCCGTCTGGTATTCCCTGAGCTTACAGAGGAACGCAGAAAGGATCTTGTTAAGGATGTAAAGAAGAAGGCAGAGGATGCAAAGGTTGCAGTGCGTAATATCAGACGTGACGGCAATGATGCTTTCAAAAAGCTTGGAAAGACTGATGTTTCCGAGGATGAGATCAAGCAGCTTGAAAATGAACTTCAGAAGCTGACTGATAAATATATTAAGGACATTGATGCTTTGATGGAAGTAAAATCAAAGGAGATCATGACCGTATAAGGTTTACAGGAATATGTGATAATAATGGGAGGGCGGTTACGAAATGCGATGTTTCCGCTCTTCTCCCAGTTTTACTGTTCTGTGAATTGACAGATGGGAAGGAAATGCTATGAGTGAAGAGAAGAAAGTGCCAAGGCATGTAGCCATCATATTGGACGGAAACGGCCGTTGGGCGAAGGCAAAGGGAATGCCGAGAAATTACGGTCATGTGCAGGGCGCAAAGACTGTTGAGGTGATCTGCGAGGAAGCATATAAGATGGGGATTCAGTATCTGACTGTATATGCCTTTTCTACAGAAAACTGGAATCGTCCTAAGGACGAGGTGGACGCATTGATGAAGCTGTTGCGAAATTATATGGCCACCTGTCTGAAGACAGCGGAAAAGAATCGTATGTGTGTGCGTGTGCTGGGTGATAAGACCGGATTGGATGAGGATATCAGAAGCCGCATTGAAGAGTTGGAGGAAGCAACGAAGAACAATGACGGCCTGCATTTTCAGATTGCGATCAATTACGGAGGCAGGGATGAAATCGTCAGAGCCGTACGCCGGATCACAGAGGATGCTGCAGCAGGCAAAGTAAAAGCAGAGGGTATTACGGAGGAACTGATAAGCAGTTATCTGGACACCCATGGCATACCTGAGCCGGATCTGCTCATCCGCACCTGCAATGAGCAGCGTGTTTCCAATTTCCTGCTGTGGCAGCTTGCGTATACGGAATTTTATTTCACACCGGTGGCGTGGCCGGCCTTTTCGAAGGAAGAATTAGAAAAAGCGGTGGATGCATATAATCATAGAAATAGAAAGTACGGACAGATAAAGGAGGAGTAACATATGCTGGTCCGATGTATCAGTGGAGCCATTCTGGCTGTTATTGCGTTTGTTACGATGTTTGTAGGAGGACCATTATTGGCATTGGTCAGCCTGATCGTTTCCCTTATTGCATATGGGGAGCTGACCAAAGCGTTGGCAGTAAATGGAGAAAAAGCAGGATATAGTGCACCTGAGCTGGTCGGCTGCGCAGGAATTGCAGCGTACTATCTGACAGTATATTACGGAGATGATACTTTACGTCTGATGTGTATTGTAGGAGTGGTTATGGCAGAGATGTTTTTGTATGTGGTAACCTTTCCGAAGTACAATTCCAACCAGATCATTTCTTCCGCCTTTGCTTTTTTATATGCGCCGGTTATGTTGTCCTTTATCTATCTGACACGCAGCACCGAATATGGAATTTATATGGTATGGCTGATTTTGATCAGCTCATGGATATGTGATACCTGTGCTTATTTTGTAGGCGTGACCATAGGAAAAAAGAAGATATTTCCGTTGCTTAGCCCCAAAAAGTCTCTGGAGGGATGTATTGGCGGTATTGCAGGCTCGGCACTTGTAGGCGGTCTGTATGCATTTTTGCTGGTGGAGCAGGCCATCGAGGATCAGAAAGTATTATGGATCATTGTATTTATCTGTGCAGCCGGTGCGGTTATGTCCATGGTCGGCGATCTTGCAGCGTCTGCCATAAAGAGAAATCATAATATCAAGGATTACGGAAAGCTGATTCCGGGTCATGGGGGTATTATGGACCGTTTTGACAGTATGATCGTAACGGCACCGATGATTTACTTTTTGTCAATTTTGATGATAGGATTATAAAGATACTTCTGTAGAAGATGAAAAGGAAAAAGAGTATGAAAAAGATTGCAATATTGGGTTCTACCGGTTCGATTGGTACGCAGACATTGGAGATTGTCCGAAATAATAAGGAAGAGTTGCAAGTGCTTGCAATGGCAGCAGGCAGTAATGTGAAGCTGATGGAGGCACAGGTCAGAGAATTTACTCCCAGGATAGTTGCCATGTGGAGTGAAGAAGCGGCTCTTGATTTGAAGGAAAGGATCCGGGATCTGGATGTAAAGGTCTGCTTTGGAATGGAAGGTCTTTTAGAGATCGCTGTTATGGAAGAGACGGATGTACTGGTTACTGCGATTGTTGGAATGATTGGCATCAGACCTACGATTGAAGCCATCAAGGCAGGAAAGGATATTGCACTTGCGAATAAGGAGACACTTGTCTGTGCAGGACATATCATTATGCCTCTTGCAAAGAAAATGGGTGTTTCTATTTTGCCGGTAGACAGTGAACACAGTGCAATCTTTCAATCCATGAATGGGGAGCCGAAGAATCGTATCAGCAAAATCCTGCTGACGGCATCCGGTGGACCTTTCAGAGGGAAGAAATATAAGGAACTGAAGAATATTAAGGTAGAGGATGCATTGAAGCACCCAAACTGGTCCATGGGAAGAAAGATTACCATTGACTCTTCTACACTTGTGAACAAGGGTCTGGAGGTCATGGAGGCAAAATGGCTTTTTGATGTAGAACCGGAACAGATACAGGTGGTGGTGCATCCCCAGAGTATCATTCATTCCATGGTAGAATATGTGGATGGAGCGGTGATCGCCCAGCTGGGAGTGCCGGATATGAAGCTTCCCATCCAATATGCACTTTTTTATCCTGACAGAAGGGTGATGAACGAGAAGAAGCTGGATTTCTTCGAATTGCAGCACATGACCTTTGAACAGCCGGATATGGAAACCTTCTATGGCTTGCGGCTGGCATATGAGGCATTGAAGGAGGGAGGCAGTATGCCGACCGTATACAATGCTGCGAATGAAAAGGCAGTTGCATTGTTTTTAAACAGAAAGATTTCTTATCTGCAGATTCCGGAGCTGATCGAGCGCTCCATGAGAGTACATGAGACGATAAAGGATCCTGATGTCATGCAGATACTGGAAACAGAAGCTTCAGTATACAGCAGTATTGAGGAATGGATTGGCTAGAATTGTATTAAGAAAGCGAGAAATATAGTGACTTTAGTTTTATTTGTTTTGATTTTCGGTATTGTAGTAATATCTCATGAGTTTGGACATTTCCTGATTGCCAAGCTGAACGGTATTCATGTGGTGGAATTTTCAATTGGCATGGGACCTACATTGCTTTCCTTTCATAAGAAGGATACGAAATATTCCCTGAAGCTGCTGCCAATTGGCGGTGCATGTATGTTTGAAGGTGAAGACGGACTGAATATACAGGAGGGGGAAGAATCGGAGGGCTCCTTTCTGAATGCCAATGTATGGGCAAGGATATCCACTGTTTTGGCAGGCCCGATATTTAATTTTATCCTCGGTGCATTTATTGCCATGATCATGGTGTCCCTGATCCGGATCAATCTGCCTGTTATACATGTAGTGGAGAACGGGGCAGCAGTGGAGGCCGGATTGGAAACCGGTGACAGGATTGTTTCTTTAAATGGCGAAAAGGTTTATTTGTTTGAAGAACTGTCTCTGTTTAATCGTATCAATGGAGGAAAGACGGCGGATATTGAATATGAACGGGACGGCGTTTTGATGGAAACACAGCTGACACCGAAATATGATGAGGAGAGCGGAGGCTATCTGATCGGTGTATACTGCGATGAAACAGCATCGGAGCAGGGAGTTGCCAGACTGAAATATGCATGGTATGAGATGCGTTTTTGTGTGAAACAGACCTATAAGAGCCTGCTGCTTCTGATACAGGGACAGGTAAAGAGTGACGAAATGGCCGGCCCTGTGGGTATTGCAGTCAATGTAGTAGGAAAGACCTATGAGCAGACGAAGGAATATGGTGCTATGACGGTCTTTATCAATATGTTGAATATTACCTTGCTGCTTACGGTAAACTTAGGAATTGTCAATCTTTTGCCGATTCCGGCTTTAGATGGAGGACGTCTTGTATTTATGCTGATAGAGGTGGTACGGGGAAAACCCGTTCCGCCTGATAAAGAGGGCATGGTGCATTTTGCAGGTCTTATCTTTTTCATGGCCTTGATGGTCTTAGTATTCTTTAACGATCTGAAAAATATCTTTGGATAATAATCATGGCCGGCTGTATTCAAACAGCCGGCTGACAAAAATTCTGATTTCTAAAATATAGATCAATTCTTTTATTTCACATTTTTCACTTGAAACAATTTTATATTGGGAGGTACCTTATGGAATATTGCGCGCAATATTTGTGGGAGAAGGGCACTGAAAAGGAATATAATCCTATTTCTCTTGTGCTGCAGCAGGTAAGACTTTATGGTAAACCGGTTTTGTTGGCCTGTATATGCGAGGGCACTGCACCGGGTAAGGATGCTGTAAGGGAGAGTGGTTTTTTCACGGAGAGGCTGGTGGAGTGGTTTCACAATGAGTTCCTGAAAAAATATGCTCGAAAGGAAGAACAGGAGGAAATAGGATGCGCCTTGGAGAAGGAGCTTGAGAAGATTCTTCATGAACTGTCAGCCGGTGACGGAATGGAACGGACAGGACTGCATTATGTGGGAATTTTGCTGAAGGAAAACATGTTCTGGCTGTTTTATACAGAAAAAAATAAGCTGTTTCTGTTAAATAAAAGATTTAATCACAAGCAGATAAGGGCTTTGGCAAAGGAGACGGAAAGAGGCCGGATGCAGGGAAGAATGCAACGAGGTATCGGTATATTATTGTGCACTCCTCAGTTTACGGAAAAGCTGACGGAAGAGGAGTTGGCGGAAGTGCTTTTTGTAGAAAAGAATTGTACGGATGAAAAATTGGGACGCAGACTGAAGGAAATCTGGCAGGAAAGTGAAAGAAGGAATATGAAAGAGTCTGCAGGTGCAGTATATATCAGAATTCAGTAGAGGAGAGCGTATGCAGGAAAATACCAAAGGAAAAAGAATCGGTCATTATCAGATACTCAGATCACTGGGAAAAGGAGCTACAGCAGAGGTTTTTCTGGCAACGGATGTTTTGTCCGATGTACTGTATGCATTGAAGATAGGAAACAACAAGGAACTGATGGAGACAGAGGCCGGAATATTGCAGAAAATAAATTGTGAGCTCTTTCCGCAATATCAGGAGTATTTGCAGGGGCAGGATGCACTGGTAATGGAGTATATACCGGGAAAGAGCCTGCAGGAAATATTAGAAGGAGGCAGACAATTTCAAACAGAGGAGATCATGTACCTGACGCAGCGGATCCTGAAGGGACTTTCCTATTTACATCAGCATAAACATAGAATGGTATATAGGGATCTAAAGCCTGCCAATATTATGATAGAGGAAAGCGGCAGAGTCAGACTGTTGGATGTAGGAGGCGTGTTCTTAACAGGTCAGGCACAGAATAAGACAGTACATGCCGGAACCTATGGCTATGCGGCACCGGAGCAGTTCTGGCCGGGTATGGAACCTACACCTGCCTGTGATATATATGCAGTCGGAAAATTAATGTTATATTTGTTCACGGGAAGGGATCCTGCGCATCCGCCCTATCATACGGAGGAAATGCAAAGAAAGGATAAGCGGATTCCGGAACCGTTTAAAGATGTTATAGACAGGTGTCTGGCAATGAATCCCCAGGCCAGGTATGAAGAGGCAGGGGAATTGCTAAAGGCATTGTGCAGGGCATATGAGCTGTCCCAAAAGAAACAAAGATCATTCCTTTCCAGAAAAAAAGAATGTATTTATGAAAAGTGTATCTGGAAAAGTGACTATCGTCAAAGTATGACAGGAATATAAAATCTTACGAAAATCTTTAGCTTTTCATTGTTGACGCACAGACTGCAGAAAAGTATGATGTATATAACAAAACAAGGAAGCGTCCGGCGGGTATTGTTTGAGAAAAGCAAAGGAATGATTTTAGGATTATATGCGTGAAAGAAGTGAATCAGAAGGAAAAAAGTGGAAGAAAACTAAGCTTGCAGCAAAGATCATATTGGGAATTGTAGCCATATTTTTCTGCACAGCCCTAAGTGTGACCATGCTGCAGTTTGTTGCAGAACCGGTCAGAATGGAGACATGGATGCAGGCACATCCCTGTTTGGGACGTCTGGCTTATGCAGGAATGGCTTTTCTGCAGGTGGTTATAGCCCTGATTCCGGGAGAACCTGTGGAGATCGCAGGTGGTTATATATTCGGTGCATGGCAGGGAACACTTTTGTATCTGGCAGGTTCTACGATCGGAAGTGTCGGAATATTTGTCTTTGTAAGAAGGTTCGGATACAGACTTGTGGAATTATTCTTTTCAATGGAAAAAATACAAAGTCTGCGTTTTTTAAAACATTCCAGGAAAAGAAATGCGCTCCTTGTATTTATTTTTATATTGCCGGGTACCCCAAAAGATCTGCTCTGTTATTTTGCAGGACTTACGGATATCTCCTTTTGGTGGTGGCTGCCGATGTGCTCCCTGGGACGTCTTCCGTCCCTGGTAAGCTCCGTCATGGGCGGAGATGCTTTGGAAACCAGAAACTATCTGGGTGCCGGGATCGTTTTTATCGTAACATTTTTGTTAAGCGGTATAGGGCTGTTGATTTACCGTTATATATGCAAAAAACACGACAAATCAGAACATTCTTAAGAAATTCTTTATGGTTTTCTGAAGTTACTTTTTAGATTCGGCTGTTATTCTGTATGGGTACATGAGGAAACTGTAAAGAGTGTTTTGCATTTCGAAAAGAAAAGTACAGGGAAAGGAAGTATTGACATGAGTGAAGGCTATCACGTACTGGTTGTAGAGGATGACGAACAGATCCGAGACGGTATAGAGATTTATTTGAAAAGCCAGGGATATAAGGTATTCAAGGCAGGAGACGGAATAGAAGGTCTGGAGGTTATCCGCAGAGAAGAAATTCATCTGGCTATTGTAGATGTGATGATGCCCAGGATGGATGGCATACATATGGTGATGCAGCTTCGCAAGGAATTTGATTTTCCTGTTCTGATGCTTTCTGCAAAATCCGAAGAGGTGGATAAGATCATGGGACTGAATATGGGCGCGGATGATTATATAACCAAGCCATTTCAGCCGCTGGAGCTTTTGGCAAGGGTAAATTCCCATCTGCGTCGCTATGAAAGATATTTGAAGCTGTCGGCAGGTGATATGGTTGCTGAGGAAGCAGGTGTCTACAGAGTGGGAGGACTGGAGCTGAATGAGAGTACGGTTGAAGTACGGGTGGATGGTGAACCGGTTAAGCTGACCCCTATTGAATTTAAAATTCTGCAGCTTCTGATCAAATCTCCCGGACGGGTCTTTTCTACAGATGAGATTTATGAAAGAGTCTGGAATGAGATCGCTATTAATACGGATACAGTGCTGGTTCATGTACGCAATATTCGGGAGAAGATAGAGTATAACCCGAAAGAACCAAAATATTTAAAGGTG